>NZ_CAMYOS010000011.1:0-45228 GCF_947280595.1 uncultured Gardnerella sp.
GCATAGCAATGTACCCTGTAGCATCAATCGAAAAGCCATTTTCTAGGCCGCAAGGAAGTGCTGGCGCTAGATCTTTTGCTCCAATAGGTTTTGCGCTTCTTGCTGCAGTATGCATGATTCCATCTATTGCTGCAGCAATGGCGTTTTTGGCTATTAACACGAATCTTTTGTGGATTGCAAGCATTATGTTCGTAGTGAACGGTGCAATCGTACTGGTTGTTGGCGTAATTCTTGGTGGCAAAGTAATGGATAAGCGCATGATTCGCATTGTAGAAAACTTACACAGATTCGACTCGATTACTGCGTAGGTTTATATAACTTGCTAAAAGCTAATAGATATCGCTTTGATTACAATCAGCTTTTAATAAGTATTGTTGATTTTGTTGATTGTTGATAGTTAATGCTTTTATGTACTAAATATTTGTGAGTGTTAATGTATCTATCGCATGAGATAATAGCCAACGGTACTTTTGTTGCTGCTTCTTGCGATTTTACTTATTTGCACGTAATTTACTTGTAAATTGTGGTGTTTGTTAGCGTAGATTTTGTAGTAGTTTGCGAACAATCAACCGTGAAGTTAGTACGCTTTCTTCAAAGCGATATTTTTCGTAAAGCTGTAGCAAACGCTGGAATTCCAACGTTTTAAGGATGGTATATTACTTTGGCTGAGTTTATTTATCAAATGATTAAAGCGCGTAAGTCTTATGGAGATCGCGTAATTCTTGACGATGTTACTTTAAGCTTCCTCCCAGGTGCAAAAATTGGTGTAGTTGGACCTAATGGCATGGGTAAATCTACTCTGCTTAAAATTATGGCTGGCTTAGAGAATGTTTCTAATGGTGAGGCTTATATTACTCCAGGTTACACTGTTGGAATTTTGCAACAGGAGCCGCCGCTGGATGAAACTAAAACAGTTGGCGAAAACATTAAAATGGCGTTTGGTGAGATTGCGCAAAAAGTGGCGCGCTTTAATCAAATTGGCGAAGAAATGGCTAATCCGGATGCTGATTTCGATGCTTTGATGGAAGAAATGGGAAAGTTGCAAACGGATATTGATGCTGCTAACGGTTGGGATTTGGATTCCCAGCTTGAGCAGGCAATGGATGCTTTGCAATGCCCTGATCCAGATTCTCCAGTATCTGTATGCTCTGGTGGCGAAAGACGTCGAGTTGCATTGTGTAAGCTTCTTCTTGAAGCTCCTGATTTATTGCTTTTAGATGAGCCTACGAATCACTTAGATGCTGAGTCTATTTTGTGGCTTGAACAGTTCTTGCATAACTATAAAGGTGCTGTTATTGCAGTTACGCACGATCGTTACTTTATGGATAACGTAGCAGAATGGATTTGCGAGGTGGATCGCGGTCAGCTTTACCCATACAAAGGTAACTACACTACTTATTTGGAAACAAAAGCTAAGCGTATGGAAATACAAGGCGCTAAGGATGCTAAGCTTGCTAAACGTTTGAAGAATGAGTTGGATTGGGTTCGTAGCTCGCCTAAGGCACGCCAAGCTAAGAACAAGGCTCGTTTGGAACGTTACGATCAGATGGAGCAAGAGGCACGTAATTCCAAGAAGCTTGACTTCTCTGAGATTCAGATTCCGGCAGGTCCACGTTTGGGTTCACAAGTTTTGGAAGCAAAGCATATTCACAAAGCTTTCGGCGAGAGAGTGCTTATTGACGACTTGTCATTTACTTTACCTCGTAACGGTATTGTTGGAGTGATTGGTCCAAACGGCGTTGGAAAGTCTACGCTTTTCAAAACGATTGTTGGCTTAGAACCACTTTCTGGAGGTGAGCTTACAGTTGGAGATACTGTGAAGATTTCTTACGTTGATCAGAATCGTGCAGGATTGGATCCTAATAAGAACTTGTGGGAAGCTGTTTCAGGCGGACTTGATTTTATTGAAGTTGCAGGCGTTGAAATTCCTACTCGTGCATACGTTGCAAGCTTTGGATTTAAAGGTTCGGATCAACAGAAGCTTACAGGTGTGCTTTCTGGTGGTGAACGTAATCGTTTGAACTTGGCTTTAACGCTTAAGCAGGGTGGAAACTTACTTCTTCTCGATGAGCCTACTAACGATTTGGATGTTGAAACTTTGGAAAGCTTAGAAAATGCTTTACTTGATTTCCCTGGTTGTGCAGTTGTTGTTTCTCACGATCGTTGGTTCTTAGACCGTGTTGCAACGCATATTCTTGCTTGGGAAGGCGATGACGATAATCCAGCTAAGTGGTATTGGTTTGAAGGTAACTTCCAAGCTTACGAAGAAAATAAGATTGCACGTTTGGGTGAGGAAGCTGCTCGTCCGCATCGCTTGCATAGGAAGCTTACTAGATAACTTTTTTGATTTTCAATCGTTATAATTTGTTTGATTTTTTCGTAAAATCTTAAGTTTTATGCGCTAGGCATTGTGAAATTAAATCATATTGCTTAGCGCTTAATTGATTCGATGTGTGTATTAAAATCACGTATTGAACTAAAAAGGAGAATAAATGCCAATACTTGATAAAAACGATTCTGCTAAAGTTCAAGAATATGAGGATTTTGTAAAAAACTCTCCATTTGGATATGCTACTCAAGATATGCAGTGGGCAAAAGTTAAAAGCAATTGGATTAGTGAGTATGTTTATCTTGAAGAGAATGGGAAAATTACAGCAGCTATGTCTGTTCTTGGCATTAAAGCTGTAGATAATAAAGTGTTTCTTTATGCTCCTAGAGGTCCGGTATCTGATTTTTATAATATTGAAACTACTAAAAAGCTTATTGATGAAGCAAAACCTCTGTTTGCAAAATATAATGCATTTCTTCTAAGAATGGATCCTTGTGTAAAAGACGATCAAGATCTTGTTAAAAAGTATAGGGATGAAGGTTTTACTTTTAGAAGTGAAGGTGAAAATCCTCATTCTTTCTCTAATCCTCGTTGCGATATGATTCTTAATATGGAAGGCAAGTCTGAAGAAGACTTAATGGCTGGCTTTAGCGCTATGACTAGAAGACATATACGTGCTTCAATAAAAGCTGGTGTTACTTCCAGGTGGGGAAGATCTCAAGAAGATATCGATACTTTTTATAAGCTTACAGAAATTATGGCAGATAGGCATGGTATTACGCACAGACCTAAAGAGTACTTTGAAAGGCTATTAGCTGCATATCCAGATATTAGAATTTATACTTCTGAGTATGAAGGAGAACCTATTTCTTGCATGATTGGTTTTCCTTACAAAGATATGATGTGGTATATTTACGGTGCCACTGAGAGTGTGAAGGGCAAAGTTAGCCCAGGGTATCTTTCTATTTGGGATTTAATTCTATGGGGTAAAGAACTCGGCATGAAGTATTTCAATATGGGTGCAGTTTACTCTTTTGATATTAGTGATGGGCTTTATTTCTTTAAGTATGGATTCTGCAAGTCTAATGAGCCTTCTATGTGGATCGGTGAATTGGATGTTGTGCTAGATGATGATGCTTACAGTAAATTCATAAGTAGATAGCAGAACTTGTTATTTATTTTATAGTTTGTTTTATAGAATTCTCTTATTTGTTGTGGCTGAGCTCTCGGAGTTTCTCTCATCGCAAGATTTTTACATTGCTCTAAGAGAAACTCCGAGAGCTCTTTGCATGTTTAGTCTTTTAATCTTCGGTTAATCACTGAGATTTTTCGATTTTTCTTCTTCATTCGATGAATCACCATCGGGCTGCGAATCGACCGAGATTAAAGCAGCATAGTGCGCTTTAAGCTCCCTCGATGAGTGAGCTGGCACAGAGAGGAAGTCCAGTGGACTTCCTCGCCAGCGAAGTGTCGAACTGTTAGTGCGTGCGCGATAAAAAATTGCACTAAAGATCTCATTCAGGGCGAAAAATCTTAAATCTCTGCCTAACTAATGGCAAAGCATACTTTGTAAATAATCCTATACAATTGTTGATAAAATTTACTGTTTTTTGACTGTGTTTGTGAGGTGTGGGAATTACTTACCTCACAGGAGCTTCAACTTTTTACGCATGTTTAAATGTTGTTGCTTGTAGTAGTAAAAGGTAGATTTTAGCTTACTTTAGTTTTGTGAAGAGTTTGGATTAGGTGTAACTTTTTTAAATACCGTTTCGCTTTTTATTGTTCGTTAAGTATTTTCCGCACCTCACTAGTACACAATCTATACTTAACTTTCTTTGTAAATAATCCTATACAATTGTTTACAATAAAATTTTTATGTTTATTAGAAATATTTTAGTAAATTTGATAGTGTCTTATTAAAATTTTGACAATTTTATCTTCTAAAATTTATTAGCATTTTGTTAAAATGGCATTATGGCTTTAACAAAAGATGAACTTGCAGCAATTCGTGCGCGTGTACCGCAAAAACCAATATCAGATGTACCTACTCCATATGAAGATTTAGTGCGAAAAATCTTGATGGAAGGGACGTTAAAATCAGATCGTACTGGTACAGGTACAATTTCGCTTTTTGGACAGCAAATTCGTTTTGATATAAGTGAATATTTTCCGCTTATTACTACGAAAACTGTGTTTTTCAAAGGTCTTGCTTACGAATTACTTTGGTTTCTTAAAGGCTCAAGTAATGTGCGATGGCTTCAAGAAAATGGAGTTCATATTTGGGATGAGTGGGCTGATGAAAATGGTGATTTAGGCCCTGTTTACGGTGTGCAGTGGAGGAGTTGGCCAGCTGCGACTAAAGAAAATCCTAATCGCACGATTGATCAGATTGCTAATGTTTTAGATCTTATGAAAAATCATCCTGATTCTCGTAGAATGATTGTTAGCGCTTGGAATCCTGCTGAAGTTGAGAATATGGCGTTGCCTCCGTGCCACTCGCTTTTCCAATTTTATGTTGCAGATGGAAAGCTTTCATGTCAGTTGTATCAACGTTCTTGTGACATGTTCCTTGGCGTTCCTTTTAATATAGCTTCATATTCTCTTTTAACTATGATGATGGCTCAGCAAGCAGGTTTGAAGCCTGGAGAATTTGTGTGGACTGGCGGTGATTGTCATATTTACGATAATCATGTTGAACAGGTTTTAGAACAACTTTCTCGCGTTCCATATCAATATCCGCATCTTGAAATTCATAAGGCTTCTTCGATTTTTGACTACGAATACAGTGATTTTAAGGTTGTTGATTATAAGCATCATCCTACTATTAAAGCGCCAGTTGCTGTTTGATTATTATTTTGTTGATTTTTAGCGAATTTGAGTCGCCTAGGAGTTTTTATGCTAAATGGTATTCCAGTACGTTTAATTTGGGGACAAGCTCTAGATTTAGAAGGCAACATTGGTGCAATGGGAGTAAATGGTGGTATGCCTTGGAGACTTTCTCCGGATTTGCGCTATTTTAAGGAGATGACAATTGGTTGCCCTGTGATTATGGGTCGTGGAACATGGGATTCTACGCCAGAAAAATTCCGTCCTCTTCCGGGACGTGAAAATATTATTGTGTCTAGAAATCCTGATTTTATGCCTGATGGAGCAAAAAGTTTTACGAGTATAAATGACGCTATTTCTTATGCTTATCAATGGATTGAAGATAAGAATCATCCAAATTGCATTGATTTACCTAAAGACGGTGTAGCGATTTGGATTATTGGAGGAGGGTCAATATTTAAGGAGATAATTAACTCTAATATTGTTGATGCTGCTTATGTAACACAAATTGATTTTAGAGTGAATGCTGATACTTTTGCTCCAAATATTATGCATCTCGTAGATGAAGGTTTGTGGAAGGTTGATCGCGAAGGCGAGTGGATTACTTCTGAAATGAAAGTCGATGGAAAGAAAGTTTTCGCAAAATATAAATTTATGGTTTATAAACCAGTTAGATAATGGGGCAGAATTATGAATTGTGATAATAAAATTCACGTAGATGCTAAGAATCCTTATGTTGTTATGACTGTTTGTACAGGTAATATTTGTCGTTCTCCTATGGCGGAGATTGTTTTGCGAAACGAGTTTCAGCTAAGAGGTTTGGGTGATGTTGTAGCTGTTAAATCGAGTGGTGTTAGCGATGAAGAATATGGTAATCCTATTGACAATCGCGCTAAAAGAGAGTTAATTAAGCGTGGTTACAATTTGCCTAGAACTCATTTTGCTCACCGTATTGATGCAAGTGAGATCGCGGAAACAAACCTATTCTTGCCAATGACAGCTTCGCATATGCGCTCGCTGATTAGATTATTGCCAGTTGAAAAGCGTTCTCTTGTGCATATGTATCGTTCTTTTGATCCATCTATTCAAAAGCCTGCCCCAGGGCGTGAAATGCTTCTTGATTTAGCTGATCCGTGGTACGGAGGTCCTCTAGAGTTTGAAGTAGCTATGAATCAAGTTGAACAATGCGCTCCTTATATTGTCGATTGGGTGGAGAGTCAAATTACTCGTCAATAAGTTTCGTAGTTAAATCGCTAGTTTTAAGTGTTGATTTGTTTTAGTTTATTTACATAAAGCAGAGTTCATTTATTTGTTGTGTAAATGTGAGTTATTTGCACATTAGTTGCATATTCGACCTATTTTTGAACGATAAAACAAGCCAAAAACGTTGATATACCAACTTTATGACAAAAGTCGGGCTGGCGGGATTTGAACCCGCGGCCTCTTCGTCCCGAACGAAGCGCGCTACCAAACTGCGCTACAGCCCGATGTTGAAAAATCATATGAATGTTTCAACAACGTCCGCAATGTTACAGGTTGGCACATACAATTTATTTCTATATTTTCATGCTGTATTCCCTTTTGACTACACTTAACGATTATGATTGACACGAATACTGCAATGCCTGCCGCACAAAACGCTGCAGAAGACGAAGAAACAGATAACACAAATGAAATGGGCACCGTTGAGCGCGCTGAGATGCTGCTTGCACAAGATGAAGCAATTGCTAAGCGAGTTGATGAAGGTGCAACGCTTGATGAAGCAATAGACCCAAGTAACAAGGAATTTGGTCCACTTGCTCATCCTGAGCAAGTGCAAATGCGTGTTGCTAAGCGTGCGATGATGCTTAAGGAAGGTGTGCAGCCTTATCCAGTTCATCTTAATGTTACGGACACTATTGATGATGTTCGTAAGCAGTTTGACGGTAAGCTTCAAGCTGGCGAAGAAACTGATACCGAGGTTGGTATTGCAGGTCGTGTTCTTTTCTTGCGTAATGCAGGTGGATTGTGTTTCGTGAAACTTTCTGCTGGAGATGGAACTACGATTCAGGCTATGGTTTCTAAGAAGGAAATTGGCGATGAATCCATTAAAAGCTTCAAGCAGATAGTTGATTTAGGCGATCACTTGTATGTGCGTGGTCGTGTGATTTCTTCAAAAACAGGCGAGTTGTCAGTATTTGTAACCGAATGGGCGATTGCTGCTAAGGCTTTACAACCTCTTCCTGCTTTGCATAAGGAATTGAGTGATGATACTCGCACGCGTAAGCCTTATATTGGCATGATTGCAGATGAGAAGATTCGCGATATGGTTCGCAAGCGTTCTCGCGCTGTTGCTTCTCTTCGCCGAACCTTCGACAGTCATGACTTCTTGGAAGTTGAAACTCCAATGTTGCAAACTGTTCATGGTGGCGCTGCAGCTCGACCATTTACTACTCATATGAACGCTTTTGATATTGATCTTTATTTGAGAATTGCTCCTGAGCTTTTCTTGAAGCGTTGCTTGGTTGGTGGCATTGAGCGAGTGTTCGAAATCAATCGTGATTTTAGAAATGAAGGTGTGGATGCAACTCACGCTCCAGAGTTTACAATGCTTGAGGCTTATCAAGCTTATGGAACATACGATACGATTGCAGATCTTACTAAAGAATTGATTCAAAAATCTGCAATTGACGCTTTCGGATCTACTAAAGTTACTTTGCTTAACGGCGAAGAATATGATTTCGGTGGCGAGTGGAAGCAAATTACAATGTATGGTTCGCTTAGCGAGGCTTTGGGTGAAGAGATTACTCCTGAAACTTCTGTTGAGCATTTAGGCATACTAGCAGATAAACTCGGCGTTGAGCGCGATGAAGTTGAGAATCACGGCAAGTTGGTTGAGCACTTGTGGGAGCATTTCTACGAGGATAAGCTTTATGAGCCAACATTTGTGCGCGACTTCCCAGTTGAAACAAGCCCGCTTGTTAAGGGTCATCGTACGAAGCCTGGAATGGTTGAGAAGTGGGATTTGTATGTTCGTGGATTCGAACTTGCAACCGGCTATTCAGAGCTTAATGATCCTGTTGTTCAGCGAGAACGTTTTGTTGCTCAAGCTAAGGATGCTTTGGCTGGAGATGTTGAAGCAATGGATATTGACGAGGACTTCATTGAAGCTCTTGGTGTTGGTATGCCTCCTGCAGGCGGAATGGGCATGGGTATTGATCGTTTGCTTATTGCGCTTACTGGTGCAACTATTCGCGAAACTATTACATTCCCACTTGTAAAGCCATTGCGCTAGTTGATGCAAAATTTAATGCAAGTAGTCGTACGAAACGAATAGACTAGGTAATTATGACATATAAATTAGTATTGCTCCGACATGGTCAGAGCGCATGGAATAAAACCAATCAGTTTACTGGTTGGGTTGATGTACCGCTGACTGAGCAAGGTGTTGAGGAAGCTAAGCATGGTGGCGAGCTTCTTAAAGAGAAGAATGTTCTTCCAGACATCGTGTTCACTTCTTTGCTTCGTAGAGCTATCAATACAGCAAATTATGCTCTTGATGCAGCAGATCGCCTTTGGATTCCAGTTCGCAGGAGCTGGCGTTTGAATGAGCGTCACTATGGTGCTTTGCAAGGTAAGAACAAGTCTGCAATTCGTCAAGAATATGGCGATGAGAAGTTTATGATTTGGCGTCGTTCTTACGCAACTCCACCTCCTGAGATTGATCCAAACGATCAATATTCTCAATCTAATGATCCTCGTTATGCAGGGGAGCCAGTCCCAGAAACTGAGGCTTTGGCAAATGTTGTAACTCGAGTGACACCTTATTGGGAGTCCGATATTATTCCAGAACTTAAGTCAGGCAAGACTGTAATGATTGCAGCTCATGGCAATAGCTTGCGCGCTATTGTTAAGATGCTTGATGGCTTGAGCGAGGAAGAGATTTCAAAGGTTAATATTCCTACAGCTATTCCTTTGCTTTACGAGTTGGATGAAAACTTTAAGCCAATTAAGCCTCGTGGCGAATACTTGGATCCAGAAGCTGCTGCTGCTGGCGCTGCTGCTGTTGCTGCTCAAGGTCAAAAGTAATAGTCTGTTATTATTTTAAAAAAGTAGGTCTGTAACTTGATTGCAGACCTACTTTTTTGTATTTTGCTTGTATTTTAGTTATTTAGTAATTAACTCTTTATTCAACAATCGTGTCTTTATCTGGCTCTGGCTTCTTAGACGGATCGAAACCTGAAACAATAAACACTACTTGCCTTGCTGCAGCTACGCAATGATCTCCAATACGCTCAATAAACCTGCTTAGTAAAACTAAATCAATAAGTTGTTTACGTGTTCCATGCCAAGAATCACTTTCAACAGTTGAGAAAATCTTCTCGTGCAACTTATCAAGTGTATCGTCACTATCTATTATTGCATTTGCAATTTCGACATCATGCTTTGAAAGCATATCTATTAGTCGTCCAGAAAGCACTTGTAGAAAATCGATCATCGAAGTGATAGTATCTTTAGCTTCTTCAGGTATTGCTGAATCAGGCCAAGTTCGTCTTGTAATTTGTGCTACGTGGCTTGTTAGATCTCCCATGCGTTCGAATGTAGTTGCTAGTCGCATTGTTGCTACAACTTCTCGCAAATCTGTTGCAACTGGATTTTGTCTTGCAAGCAAAGTTAAGCATTGGTCAATTACTCTATCTTCTAGTGCATCAAGTTTTATATCTTGGTCTATGACTTCTTGTGCAAGATCTATATCTGCTTTAACTAACGCGTTTCCAGAATCGTTCATGGCTTTTGCTACAAGCTCAGCCATGCGTTCTAAGTCTTTAGCCACGGCTTTCATCTCTTCGTTGAAAATCACTCTCATGGTGTGTCCTTTCTTGTTCGCGTAATTGTTTGCAAGCGCTCTATCTAATTATAAGTGACGCTTACAACTAAGATTGTGATTTTTTAGAGTGAATTGTTAAAATTTTCTAATTTGTCTTAGGATTTTATTAACTGAGATACAAGAATTACAATATATTTTATTTAGTGTTACTAAAACGTGAGAAATATGAGATTATAAAAATATGCCTCAAGATTCTTCAACTGTTGTGTTTATAGTATTTGGCGTTGTTGTTGTATGCGTCTTGTTAGCTTTGTTTATGCTTATATCGGATTGGTTTTTGCCACTCTCTAATTGCATTATTCAATTTTTTTCTAGATTTAAGTGTTTTATATTAAAATCTTTTAGATTTTCTAAAGCAAATCTAAATAATATTCCTTATGATTCTTCATCGAACGCAGATGATATTAGCGAAGATGCTTCTAAAGTTTTGGCTATGCTCAATTCTCCAACTATTGTAATTGATTCTGAAAATGATGTGATTCGTGCAAGCTTTGAAGCTTATATGCTTGGAGTTGTTGCTGATGATGATTCGATTGTTCAGCCAAAAGTAATACGTGCAGTTAATAATGTTCGTTCTTCTGGAACATGTGAGCGTTTTAATTTAGTTACTTCTACTCCTGACAGATATATTGATGTTCAAGATGATGTTTTTAGCTTAGATCACGATTCTTATGAGTCTAGAGATAATTGTGAGAATTGTAAAACATCTGCTTTATCAACAGTAACTAGACCTAATTGGCTTAATGTTACGGTTGGAAGTATTGGAAATGGCTTGATTGTTGTAATTATTGAAGATACTAGTGCTGCTCATCGTTTTGCTCAAACTCGTGAAGATTTTATATCTAATGTTTCTGATCAGCTTATAAGTTCTACTCGCATGATTTCAAATTTGACTAAAGTTTTGCAATTTGAGCGTGTAAGTGATGTAAGCGAAGAGAAAATAAAAAATGTAGCTGCGCTCGCAAATAAATCGTCTAAGCGTCTTGAACATATGTTAGAAGATTTGTTGCTTTTAATCAGCGCTCAAGATCCTATAAATCCTAATGATTCAAGTATTTTATCTGTTAAAGATATTATTGATGAAGTTAAAAATCAGGTTGTTTCTTTAGCTGCAAATTGTTGTGTGAAAATTAGAGTCCAATCTGAGTCTTCTTTGAAAGTTTTAGGTTATGAAAATCAGATTTGTACTGCTATTCGTAAATTAGTCGAAAATGCTATTGTTTATTCTCATAAGAATGGCGTTGTTTCTATCAAAGCAGCCGCGTCAGGGAGTGGAAAATATGCTCTTATTAAAGTAGTAGATTGCGGTGTTGGAATTCCGCTATGCGATCAATCGCGTATTTTTGAACGTTTTTATCGTTCTAGTAATCAAAACGATAATAGTCAAGACGGTGTTGGTCTAGGGTTGGCAATTGCGAAGCATGTTGCATTAACACATAATGGTTGGATTACTTTGTGGAGTAAGCCTAATCAAGGTACAACTGTAAATTTTGTTTTGCCTATAGCTCCGATTGGTGCTGATTTATTGTAAAATGCTCTTTTATAGGTCAAAATATTGAAAGTTTAAGTTGTTGGGGATTAAGAGTGGAAGAAAATATGGATATTTTTAATACTTGCGATTGTGACTCTAGTGTCAAATGTGATGAAAATAATTCTGTTAATCCTCCTGTGGCTGAAAAAATTCCAGAAAAACGTGAATATTATGGTGATATTTTTATAGATAATTATGCTTGGATGAAGGATTGTAATAATCCTATTGTTCGTAAATATATTGATGCTCAAAATAAGTACACTTCGTCTAAAGTCGCGCATTTAAGTGGATTGCGTAAAAAATTATTTCAAGAATTGAAGTCAAGAGTACAAGAAACAGATATGTCTGTACCAACTCGAATGAATGGATATTGGTATTATGTGCGAACTTGTGAAGGGAGTCAGTATGCAATTCAGTGCAGAATTCCAGTTATTAAAGATGATGATTGGGTTGCGCCTGTAATTGATGAAAAAGCAGAACCTGGAACTACAGATTATGAAGAAGTTATTTTTGATGCAAATTTAGAAGCCAATATTACTAATTCATCGTTCTTTAGACTAGGTGGGATGGATGTAAGTTTAGACGGTATGCGCATGCTCTATGGAATAGATGTTCATGGAGACGAGCGATATGACTACTATATTCGCGATCTTCACATTGAAGAATCTGCATCCTCAAAGCGTAGAACTGTCACTTATACTCAATTAGATGATTCTTGGAAAGGTATTTCTTCTGCATCTCTTTCTCCTGATGGAAAATGGGTGTGGTATGTGCGATTAGATGATGCATGGCGTCCATATCAAGTTTTCAGGCATAAAGTAGGAGAACCAACAAGTAGTGATGTAAAAGTTTATGAGGAATTAGACGAGCGATTTTGGGTAAATGCATCTATTAGTTTTGATGATAGGTATGTAGTAATTTGTAGTGATTCCAAGACTACTTCTAAAGTGCTTATAACTCCTTTAAGTTCTCCAGAAGACGATTTTCGCATGGTTGTTAATCCTATTGATGGAGTTGAGTACGATGTATCTTTTGCTTGTTTTGAGCATGGTGGCGAAGATGGTGAAGATATTCCTTTAGTTATTATTAACCATAATGCGCGTAATCCTAATTTTGAGATTGATGTTATTGATATGCGCAATCCTGTAAATAATTCTTACTCAAATAATTTTGACATTATTTGTAAGAATATGCCATACAATATTGGAGATGGAGTTTGTATTGCTTCTGGATCTCCTTACGGATGCGAAAAAGGTGATGAAGTCATTCATGATGCTTCTAATATGCCAATTAGCACTCCTTATTTTGTTGCTGAAAATCCAAGTATTATGCAAGGATGCGTAGGTTTAAGTATTGATGGATTATCTATGTATAAAAATTATGCATTGATAACTTATCGTGCAAATGGCTTGCCTCATTTGGCTGTTGTGTCTAAAAGTGAAGCTGTTAAAGATTTTCTTGACGCAAGACCGTGGAATTTTAGAGAAATTTGTGTAAATAATATTTTAGATTCTGCTGAGTGTTCTGACTTTGCTGAGTGTTCTTCATTTGACGCTGAATGCTTTGATTTCAATAAATCTTCAACTGAAAGTTATGCTAATTCTTCTGTTAAAGATTCTTCTGCTAATTCTTCTGATAAAGATTCTTCTAGTTTTCAAACAAGAGTAAAACTTCAAACAATCTCGCAAAAAGATGTAAATGCTAATAGGTTGTATTCTATTTACCCTGTTGGAAACCCATCTTACGAAGCTCCATGTTTACGTTATGCTTTTTCTAGTTATGCTACTTTAGGTCAATTGCGTGAATTAAATCCAATAACAGGTGAAGATAGACTTTTAAAAAAAGGTAAAATTCTTGGCGATTTTGATGAGAATCGCTATGCTGAACGCAGAGTTTGGATTATTGCTAGAGATGGTGAGCGTGTTCCTGTTTCGTTGGTGTGGAATCGCGATACTGTAGCTAATACAAACGCTATGTTTATAACTGCTTATGGTGCTTATGAAATAAGTTCAGATCCAGCGTTTTGTGTTTCTAGATTAAGTTTATTGGATCGCGGAGTCTTGTATGCGCAAGTACATGTGCGTGGCGGTGGAGAAATGGGTCGAGCTTGGTATGAACAAGGTAGACGACGTAATAAAAAGCATACTTTTGAAGATTTTATTGATGCAACTTATTCATTACAAGAACAAGGATATGCGTCTTGTGAACAAACTGTTGCAAATGGAGGTTCTGCTGGCGGTCTTCTTATGGGAGCTGTGGCAAATATGGCTCCTAATCTTTATTCTGGAATAGAAGCCGATGTGCCTTTTGTTGATTCTCTTACAACTATGTTGGATACTTCATTGCCTTTGACTGTAACTGAATGGGATGAATGGGGAGATCCTTTAGACAATGTTGAAGATTATAAATATATGAAATCTTATTCTCCTTACGAAAATATTCCTGAATTTTCAAGTAATTCTAAGAGTGAGAATTGTGGAAATGTTAAGAGTGAGAATTGTGGAAATACTTTGAATCATTTTCCAAAAATATTGATTACTACTTCTATGAACGATACTAGAGTTCTTGTTACAGAGCCAATTAAATGGTTAGCTCGTTTACAGGAGTCTGGAATTGACGCTATAGCGTATATACAAACAGACGGTGGTCATGGAGGAACTTCTGGAAGATACAATAGTTGGAAAGAAGTATCTTATGAAAATGCTTGGTGTCTTGATGCTATGAAAGTAAGTTTATAAATATATAAATTATTTGTTTGAATAATAAAATGCATTATAATGTTATATCCATTATCCTGTATCATGTGTAGATGTTTTATGTCGAATCTGTCAATAAGTGATTGAAAAATGTATTAAAATAGATGGTGGTTATATATAATTGTTTATGGAGTTGTCAAAGTAGCCCAATGAAGATAGCTGCTTACGAATATTGGAGGTAAAAGTGGTATTAAAGAAGAGTAATTTTAATATCGCAACGGAAGATTTGCCTCTTTCTCACACTACTTTGTTTAAGCATGTTCCTTTAGATGAAGCTCGTGAGCTATTTGAGAGTTTAAGGCAATCTGTGTTTTCTAAAGGTGATGTGATTTTTAATGAGGGAGATAAAGATCACAGAATGTATCTTCTCGAGCGTGGTCGCGTTAAGCTTGTAAGACATTCTCGTGATAATCGTATTCAACTTTTAAGTATTCACACACATGGTGAAATTCTTGGTGAAATACCAGTTTTTGATCCTGCAGGTGGTCCGCGTACTGCATCTGCAATTGCGCTAACAGATAATACGTCTGTGTTGTGGGTGGATCACGATGTGCTTTTTGCTTGGATTGGTAAGCATCCTACGGTTGCTGTGAGCATGTTGCAAGTTTTAGCTGCACGACTTCGTGCAAATAATGAACATATTTCCGACTTAGTGTTTATGGATGTTCCAGCGCGTTTAGCTAAGACTATATTGAATTTAGCTTCTAGATTTGGCGAGCCTATTCGTGAAGGGCTATTAGTTCAGCATGATTTAACACAAGAGGAATTAGCTCAATTAGTTGGATCTTCTCGTGAAACAGTTAATAAAGCTTTGATGGATTTTTCTAACCGAGGATGGATTAAACGCCGTGGAAGGTCAATTATTATTTTCGAACCCGGAATGTTGATTCGTAGAGCAGAACGTTAAATAGTTTAATAGTTCAAGTAGCTTGAATAGTTCAAATAGCTTGAATAGTTTGAATAGCTTGAATAGCTTGAATAAATGTTAAGAATAAGAATTATAAAAATAGATAATAATTCCTAAAAATAGTTGCGAAAATAATTTAAATAAAAAATTTCAGAATAAATGATTTCAGAATAAAAAATTTTGTGACCAATAATCAATAGCGGAAATTGTGGGCGATGAGGGACTCGAACCCCCGACATCCACCGTGTAAAGGTGGCGCTCTAGCCAGCTGAGCTAATCGCCCGCTTGAAACAAGATACATTATGGTATGTACTAGAGTCAAGTTGTGTCGTAATATTTTTTACTTTTGCTTATTTTTCACTTTTATTACATTTTATTTTCTTAATCTACAAGCCGGAAGATTGTTCACGTCTTTTCCAGATCTAATAACTTCTAAAGCTTTCAATGCTTCGTCAATCGTTGCGACTTTTACAACTCTCATTCCATTTGGTATATGTCCAACTACTTCATCGCAATTAGATTCTGGCGCTAAAAACCAAGTTGCTCCGTCACGTTTTGCTCCTATCATTTTTAGGCGTATTCCGCCTATTTCTCCAACGTTTCCTTTCTCGTCAATAGTGCCTGTTCCTGCAATTACTTTTCCGCCTGTTATATCGTATTTAGATAGCTTATTTAGTATTCCGAGAGTGTATATCATTCCTGCAGAAGGTCCGCCTATATCTTCTACATGTAGAGATATTTTTTTGCCTTCAGCAGATAATCCAAGTTCTTTAGCTTTATTTTTTGCAGCTTTTATTGCGCTATCTTGAGATGAATTCATCTCATTTTCTGATTCTTCTTCGTATTGATTTGCTGTTTGACCAATAGGAACTATCAATTCGCGTGGAAGAACATCGCGATTTGGGTTAAGCCAAGATGTAATAGCGTTCAATGTTGATGTTTCATATCCTGGTACGCCTGAAATTCCAACTGTAAGTAATAGTAATTTTCCAGATTTTTTTGATGTATCTGTTTTTATATTTATAACTTCTAATCCATCGATTTTACCCATTACGTCTTGTGTCGGCCCTGGTTCTTCAATTACGTAAGCGCTCGGAAGAATCAGTGCAAAGATTGCAAGTATTACAGCTGCTATTCCAATAAAATACCTAATCGAGTGGTATGAAAAGTAACAATAAACTGATTTCGAGCACGATTTAATAATCGTCACGAATTTTTCAAAATTGTCTTTTATAATGTGCGTAATACAAGGAAATTTAAGCATGCTAATAATAATACTCGAGCATGTGTTGTGGCGCGAGTCGAAACAGTCGCGTAAAGTATAGCAAATAGGATTATTCGCTCAGGAGGTCAATCGTCGATGGCTCAGAACACCAATACTTCTCGTAATACTTCCAGTATGGAACGAGTTGGAAAGCGTAAGTTCGGTTATAATGTATCGCAAGTAAATGAATTTCTTGAGCGTGCTCACAAATCGTATGTGAGCAACGATATGGAATTGACTCAGAAAGATATTCAAGAAGTATCTTTTGATTTGGAACGCAATGGATATGTTATTTCTCAAGTTGATGCTGCGTTATCTCGTTTAGAAAATGCTGTAGTAGATAAAATCACGGAGTATGATATTTCTCATCGCGGTCGAGTTGTTTGGAAAGCAGAACTTGAAGATATTTATCGCACTTTATTAAAGCATGCTAAGCGCGCTGAGCGTCAACGTTTTGCTCCAGGCGAAGATAAGCGTCCTTCATATGATCGTACTCAAGTAGATGAGTTGGTTAATCAGATTTTAGATAAAATAGCTGTTTCTTTGGGTCGTGCTCCTTCATGGGATACTGAAGAAGATATTCTTAATGAAATTGAGTCTGAATTTGTGTCTGATATTGTTTTTACACAACGTAAAGGTAAGCGCGGATATGATGAGCGTCAAGTTGATTATTATTTGAATGCTTGTGTTCGCGTATTAAGTAAGCTTGAGTCTTATGACCGTATTTCTAATGATTTAGATGTGAACGCTGCTGATTCTTATGAGGATTCTAATTCAGAAGAGAAATCTGATTCTGAGTTTGGTTTGTCTTCTTTAGTAAAAAATAGTGAGGATAATTCAGCTGAATCTAGTGAAAAAAATGTATCTAGTTTGCCATCATTTGCTCCTACTTCCTCTAGTGCTAATGCTGAAGGAACTGTTGAAGCTGCACTAAGCGCATCTAATCTTTTTGGTGATTCTAATGCTGAGTTAGATAAAGAAAATCCTGTAGTATCTTCTTCGTTAAGTGATTTGGCTAATGGAGCTGTTCCTGAAAAGCAAAGTATTTTTGCTCCAGTTGAACATGATTCAGATGATGATAATTCTGATACAGATGACGATATGGTCCAAAGCGCAACTGTATTGTCTAATGTTAATAAGTCATCTGCTCCACTTCCTCCAGCTTTTCCTCCTGCTCCTAAGAAAAGCAGTTCTGAGCCTTTAGTTTCTGAGCCTTTAGTTTCTGATTCCTCAAATTCGGATTTGAATTCTAATAGTGAGGATCATTCTTCGCTTAATTTTGAGCAAAGTCGAAGCCTTAATTTAGATATACCTGACTTATCTTTCCCAATAATGAATAAGTTAGGCTCTTTCGACAGCTCTTCGGATAGTGATACTTCAGATAGCGAGAATAATTAGATTCGATCCTAAATTATATACGGCAATTTAGGAAGTGTTTTTAGTAAGAAAATATGCCTGTATATAGTGATGAAGCGGTAGTGCTTAGAACTTTTCCACTTGGTGAAGCAGATCGTATAGTTATTATGCTTACTCGTAACCATGGGAAAGTTAAGGCTGTTGCAAAAGGTGTGCGGAAATTAAAATCGCGTTTTGGCGGAAGACTAGAACCGTTTATGCGCGTTAGCACGTTGATTGCTAAAGGCAAATCTCTTGATGTTATTTCGCAAGCTGTTTCGCTGTATGCCTATGCAGCATCTATATGCGCAGACTATGATTTGTATAAATATGCAAATCTAATGGTTGAAGTTGTAGACGATATTGTTGGTGATTCATATCAAGATTCTTCTTCACAATACGCATTGCTTATTGCTGCTTTATCTGCACTTTCTCGTAATGCACATTCTCCTGAAACAATAGGAATGTCGTATGTTATGCGTGCATTATGTATTGCAGGCTGGTTGCCACGTATTGATTCTTGTGCTGTGTGCGGAACGAATGAAAATCTTTGCTATTTTAGTCCATCTTCTGGTGGTATTACCTGTGCTTCTGATTGTTCTAGTGAATCTTTACGTTGTAATGATGAAGTTCGCCAGAAAATTCGTGCATTGATACAAGGAGATTGGAATAATCTTGATGGAAGTGCTTTAGATGATGTTGTTGTTGCTTGTGTGAAATCTTGGTGTGAATATTATTTAGAACGTCCGATTCGTTCTATGAATTTTTCGGATAGTTTTTAGTTTAAGAAGTAAGTAATAAGTAGTATTTTTACGTTTTAATTCTTTCTTTATGTTCTGATTTTTTAAGTCAGTTTTAAGTAAATTTATGTTTTACTAATGTATACTTGTTTAATAGTTTTGCGTAATAATTTGCATATTTATGTAATAATTTGCGCTAGCTGATTGATTTATGAGCAGAAAGTGATGACAATATTTTATAACTGTGATCATTGAGTTTGGAGGTTTTAAATGAGCGATGTCAATAATAGTATTGATGATTTTAGTAGCAAAAATCAAGTGAATAATACTCCTGAAAATAGTAATTATTCTAATGAAGATAACAATAATAGTTTCAAACAACAACAAGATTCTAGTGCTTATGAATCATCTATGAATTCAGATGCTAGTATTTCGTTCGATCCTAAATCTTCTTCGCCTTCTTCAGATTCTTCAAATCTTCACGGTCAATCTTCGCAGTATCCACAAGCTCAGTATCCTCAGGCTCAGTATCCTCAAGCGCAGTATCCTCAAGCGCAGCCTCAGCAATCTCAGTATTCTCAGATGCAATTCAATCAGCAGAATGCGCAATTTAACCAGCCTTCTCAGCCTTATGCACCTCAAAATTATAACCAGTCTTCTCAAGCTTATAATCAATTTAATCAGCCGCAGTTTGCTCAAGCGCAAGCTCAGTATGCTCAGACGCAACAACAGTATCCACAAGCTCAATATAATCAAGCTCAATATAATCAAGCTCAATATAATCAAGCTCAATATCCACAATCTCAGTATTCTCAGATGCAATTTAATTGTCAGTCTAGTTATAAGAAGCCTGATTATTCGCATTCTATGACTTATAATCAAAACAGCTCTCAATATGGATATAGGCAAAATGCTGAAACTGAACGCTTAGAAACATACTATACTTCTACATGGAATAAAAGAGAAAAAATATTATTAGCTATTATTTGCGTAGTTTCTATTGGCTTTACATATTTGTCTAATAAAGTTTTATATGATACGTTTAATTCTTATTATCTTTATCGTCATTATTATCACACTCTGCCGAAAATTATGTTTTTATTTATAGATAACCTTTTATGGGCTTCTTATTCATTGTTACCGTTTACGCTAATATTCTCATTTGCAATAGTGCTTCGTAAAAAGTATTCAGTTATTTTACCTTCTATTTGTTCTATAGCAACTACTTTTTTGGTTCAAGCATTTCTCGACTTTATAATTTACAAAAATCATGATTTTAGCTCGTATTTGAAATTCATTGCTTATGCTATAGTGCCGACAGTTATTTTTGCTATTGTTTTAGAAATTTTGCAATGTAAGTTTATGATTCGTAAAAGATCAAATATTTTAAGTTCTATAATTTTAACGTTTGTATCTTCATTTATTTACGTATTTACTCATTTTGTTTTTTTGATTATATTATTCAAATCTAGCTATGATGTTTCTGACTACATGTATTCGATGATAAGCTCAGTTATATTATTGGTTGTTATTCCAGTGCTTGTATCTTTAATTATGAAACTACTTGGTCTTCCGAAGTTTCTTAATCCTCAAAGAGAGGAAATGAATCTGTAGCATAAGTAATTTTTCTTGAAAATAGTATTGATAATTTATTTCGCTCATTTAATGGTGTTTATAATTTATTTTGATTATTATGAATTATTGTTTTAGATGAGTGTTGTGTTCGTTTAATGGAGTTGTTAGATTCATAATTATGCTTAGCGAAAATGTTGATTATACATCTTTAGATATTCCTGCTGCTCCTTTTAGCGACCCTTCGCGCATACCTGATTTTTCTAAAAATGCAGTTCCTCGTCACATTGGCGTAATTATGGATGGGAATGGTAGATGGGCGCAAGAGCGTGGAATGATTCGCACAGAAGGTCATAGAGCTGCTGAGCCAGTTGTATTCGATATCATTGCTGGAGCTATAGAAGCTGGAGTTAGATACTTGAGTTTGTATACGTTTTCAACTGAAAACTGGAAGCGTTCTCCGCAAGAAGTACATTTTTTGATGGGATTTTCTAGGGATATTATTCGTAGACGCGTAAAACAGATGAACGATTGGGGAGTAAGAGTCAGGTGGTCTGGTAGACGTCCTCGATTATGGAAGTCTGTAATTGATGAATTAGAGCGTGCACAAGAATATACGAAGAATAATTCTACTATTGATGTAATTTTTTGCATTAACTACGGCGGTCGTGCAGAAATTGCTGATGCTTGCGCATCTATTCTTAAAGAAGTTCGAGAAGGTAAAATCAAAGGTGATCGTGTCACGGAGAAAATGATTTCAGATCATTTATATAATCCTGATGTTCCTGATTGTGATTTAGTTATTCGTACATCTGGTGAACAGCGCACGAGTAATTTTTTGCCGTGGGAAGCATCTTATGCTGAACTTGATTTTGTTCCTGAATTATTCCCAGACTACACTAGAGAAGCTTTGTGGCGTTCTATAGAGCGTTATGAGCATCGAAATCGTCGTTTTGGTGGAGTTAAAAAGTAGTAAATAAACATTATTAAACATTATAGAGTGAATATGTTAAACACTAATAGTGAAACATTCAGCGTAGGAATTTTGGGATTAGGTCTTATAGGTGGATCTTTAGCAAAACGATTAGCTAAAGAAAACTGTACTGTGTATGCATATAATCGACATTCTCAAATGTATAATCAAGCAAAAGAATTAGGAATTATATGTGTGGATAGTGTTAAAGAACTTGCACTGAAGAAGCCTAATGTATTATTCCTTTGCAATTCTTTATCTTCTATGCCAATTGTTCTTTCGCAATTAGAACATAATATAGATAAATCTATTACTACACTTAGTGATGTTGGTAGTGTAAAAAGTTTAGTTAGACAGCAAGTAAAAGAAGCTAATCTTGCAGATTGTTATGTTGGTGCACATCCAATGGCTGGAAGTGAGTTTACTGGTTGGGAAGCATCTTGCAACGAACTTTTAGATAGTGCATTATGGGCATTGACTGTAGACTCTTGTACGCAATTATGGCGTGTAGCAAATGTTTTACATGTTATTACTAACGTATGTAAAAATAGAGCAATAGTAATTAACGATAGTGTTCACGACAAATCAGCTGCTTTAATATCTCACATGCCTCATGTTGTTGCTACTGCGCTAGCAAACGTATTATGTAATAATCCTAATCGCAATATTGCAATACAGCTCGCTGCTGGATCTTGGAGAGATATGACGCGTGTATCTTTAACTGATCCACAGCGCACTCGTGCTATGGTTAGCGAAGATAGAGATAATGTGTCAATACTTTTGCGCTCGCTTATTGCGCAGTTAGATAAAGCTGCAAGTATGTTAGAAGATTCTGCACAAAATTCGGATGATGCTGAGCGAGAATTTTTTGATGAAGCTAAAGCTTGGCGTGAATATAAGTATGCTATGCGTTTAAGTAAAAGTAAAAATATTTCAAAAAAGCATTTAGAGCACGGTTGTGAGTGTGGTTCTTGTGAGTGTGATTCTTGTGAGTGTGGTTCTTGTGAGTGTGATTCGTCATCTTCTTGGCGCGAGAATCTTTTGAATTCTGCTAAAAAAGGTGAAGAAATTATTGGAATTTCAAATAATAAAGACTTTTTTGATGGAAAGTTTTATGCTGCTAACAAGCTTTCTGTTGATAGTAAATATTCATATGAATTTCTTGTAAGAAAAAACGCAAATATGTTGAAATTTATGTGTTAAGTGGTGATCTATGCAATCGCAAAATAAATCTTGTTCTATAGATAGTTTTAATCTTCCGGATGTAATTCCTATGGGTGCTCGAATTGTTGTTAGAACTTGTAAAATCAGAAATATTCCAGGTGAATCTGAGTGTAAGCATCGTGAATATTATGACGTTATTGGTCATGTGATTGATTGGGATGGTGTAACTCTTCATATAATGCGAGATCCTGCTGCTAATGGTTCTCGTCCTGCTCAAGAAATGTATATAGACTCATCGGAAATAGTTCGGTGGAAACCTATTTTAGAAAGACGATTTCAAAAACCCTTAAAATAAGATATTCTTTCAATTAAAGTGCTGAGTTAAATATTAAAAATTAGATTTAATCAATGGTGAAAGCTATGAAGAATATGCGATTTTGTAAGCTTCTTGAAGATTATTGTTCGTATATTACAAACAATAAAGGTTTAAGTAAGCATACTGTTAAAGCGTATGGTTCAGATGTCGAGCGATTTCTTAAATGGTGTGAAGATTGCGGTGAAGAAGAACTAAATAGACTTTCAACTAACGATATTAGATTATGGATGGCTTATGAGTCTTCACAGGTTGTTCGTTCTAGTTTAGCGAGGAAAGTAGTAGCTATTCGCGGATTTTTAGATTGGTGTGTGCATTCAAATAACATAAAATCTAATCCTGCACAAATTATTTGTACTCCTAAAATAGCAAATGTTCTTCCAAATGTATTAGATGAATCCCTTGCAAAAAGACTTATGGACTATGCGGATTCGCAAAGTGATTCTGTTTCTTTCAAGTCTTTTTCTGTGAATGAAAGTTTATGTAATAATTCAAATTTAAGTGAGCAGAATAAATCTTCTGATATTTCTTATAATTCTGATAATTCTGATAATTCTAATAATTTTGATAATTCGGATAGTTCTGTTAATGAATCTTCAAGTGGTTCTGACGGGTCTGATAGTGAGTATTCTGATATCTCTGATAGTGAATCTTCTAGTAACTTTGTTAAACCAGCTAATAAATCTTCTCATGATAGGGCATTGCGTTTGCGTGATACTGCAATGTTAGAGCTTCTATATGCTACAGGTATGCGTGTTGGGGAACTTGTACTTTTAAGCTTGAATGATGTTAATTTTGAAAATAATACAGTTAAGGTTACAGGTAAAGGAAATAAGCAGAGAGTAATACCATTTGGTATACCAGCTGCGCGTGCTTTGCAAGAATGGCTTTCTACTTATGGGCGAGGAGAGCTTGTAAAAGTAGATTGTTTTGATAATTTTTCAAATAAAGGTTACGGTGATGTTATAGAGCTTAATAAGAAAAATCGTAATCATGAATCGAGTCGTGAAATAAATGATACTGCTGAAAAAGCTTTATTTGTTGGAGCTCGTGGAAAGAGGATAGATCAAAGGGTAGTTAGAGAAGTAGTTCATAGAATGGCTGCTCTAGCTCATGTTCCAGATATTTCTCCTCACTCTTTGCGACATAGTGCTGCAACTCATATGCTTAATGGTGGAGCTGATTTGCGTGAAGTGCAAGAATTATTAGGTCATTCTTCGCTTACAACTACTCAAAGATATACTCATGTTTCAATTGAAGCTCTAAAAAAACGTTATTCTCAAGCATTTCCTAGAGCGTAGCTTATAAGTAATTCTTATTAGTTATATTTTTGTGTTGTTGTGTTTGTTTTCTTGGTGTTTTTCTGCTGTTGTCTTTCTTGTTGTTTTTCTGTTTATTAGTGTTTTCGTATTTTTTGTGTTTAGACTAGACTCTTATATATACGTAAAACAAAGGTTTAATATGATTGCAATTACAACTTCAAACTTAAATGGTATTCGTGCAGCTTCTAAAAAGGGTATGCTTGATTGGTCTGATTCGCACACTTCTGATGTGTGGTGTATACAAGAAGTGC
Source organism: uncultured Gardnerella sp. (assembly GCF_947280595.1). Taxonomy (NCBI): domain Bacteria; kingdom Bacillati; phylum Actinomycetota; class Actinomycetes; order Bifidobacteriales; family Bifidobacteriaceae; genus Gardnerella; species uncultured Gardnerella sp. The sequence goes on from NZ_CAMYOS010000011.1 coordinate 24,271, forward strand.
GTGCTCCTCAAGATGCAATCGATGCAATTATGTCGAAAATTAAAATTGGATATATCGAATCTGAAAATAATGAGATTAAAGAAAATTCTCATGAAAACGACAATTTTACGTATATCAACGAAGTTTGCAAAGTAAAAGGTCGTGCTGGCGTAGCGCTAGTTACATCACTTCCTGTAGTTGGAAAGCGCTATGGATTGCCTGGTTTAAGTGAGGATGTGGATTCTGGACGTTGGATTGAAACAGATGTGCTCACTCCGCAAGGTTATGAGATTACTGTTGTAAGTGTCTACGTTCATGCTGGCAATGTTGATGACGTTGAAAAAATGCATCAAAAATTCCGATTTTTAGACACAATGCTCACTCGTTTAGGTGAACTTCGTGATATCGCTGCAAGCGGTGGGAATCAGGCGATTTTATGCGGTGATTTTAATATTGCGCACACTGCTTTAGATATAAAAAATGCTAAAGCTAATGAAAAAAATGCTGGATTCTTGCCTGAAGAGCGTGCTTATATTGACCGTTGGATTAACGAGTATGAGTTTGTTGATGTTATGCGAATGCTTGCAGGAGATATTCAAGGTCCATACACATGGTGGAGTCAGCGCGGTAAGGCGTTTGATAATAACGTTGGATGGAGGTTAGATTATCAATTTGCTACTCCAGAGCTTGCTGAAACAGCTTGCGGATTTGTTATCGATCGAGCACAAAGTTACGATACTAGATGGTCGGATCATGCTCCTTTAACGATCCGATATAATTTGTGATAGTAGTTTCATTGTTTCGTTGTGCGTTTGTATTGTTGTGACTTTTTTAAATTTAGTATTGTTTTGCTTTTAATTTTATATTGTTTTGCTTTTAATTTTATATTGTTTTGCTTTTAATTTAGAAAATAGTTTCAATACACGCATAAATATGGTGCTTTGCTTGTGGTAGTCTTAGTGAGTCGAGCAATCTTAAATAATTTATATAATGCTGATTGTTTTTAAGTTGTAATTATAAGAAACGAGGAATGATGGGCTGGTTTGGTTTTAAGCGCGGATCTCATGCTGCTAATGCAAAGTCCACTAAGGAAGTGGAAGAATCGCGTGAAAAACAACAAGATTTAGATAATAAAGAAGATAACAATTATATCAGCGCTTCAAAAACGTCTGATAATTATGATGATTCTGCTGATTCTGCTAATTCTTCTGATTATGATGGTGAAATACAGCATGGTCCTTGGGATGTCAATGATGATAATGTTCCAGACTATAGTGATTATTTGGATTTGGGTTCTTTTTATCTACCGTTCCTTCAAGGAATTTCGTTGCGTTTGAAGAAGCATCGTGAAACAAATCATATAATGGGAGTTATTGCTACATATGGTTCATCAAGCGTGTCAATCGAGGCATTTGCAGCACCTAAGTCTAGTGGGATTTGGGATGATATTCGTAAAGAGCTTATTGAGAGTAATGACAAAATAACTGAAATAGATGGAGCTTTTGGTAAAGAATTGCTTCTTCCAGTAAGCGTTGAAGGTAAAACTGTACAAACTAGATTTGTTGGTGTAGATGGTTCGCGTTGGATGCTTCGTGGCATATTCTCTGGGCAGGCTGCTGAACAATCTATGAAAAATAGTGATGAAACTTTAGCACTTAATGGCTGGTTCTCAAATATTGTTGTGAATCGAGGAGATGAACCTATGGCTCCTCGTGATTTAATTCCTATGCATGAACCAATAACTGCTAAGCAGCGCGCTGAAGCGTTGAGAGATGCACTAGGGCTTTCTGAAGCTACTGTTGAAGTGGAAGATGCTACTGGTGAAAGCTCTGGTGAGAACTCTGGTGAAAACTCTGGTGAAAACTCTGGTGAAAACTCTGGTGAAAACTCTGGTGAAAGCGGTGATAGTTCTCAAGATTCTATTCTAAAGCGTGATGATAGGCCTTTAGGTAAAGATCAGCAAGTTGAAGTTAAGACTACTCTTACTCGTGGCCCTATGTTCTCAGAAATTAGATAGAAGTAATCTAGATTTCTATAAGTTAGATATCGATAATCTTTCGGTTTCAAGCTAGATATTTGCGATTGAAGTAATCGTAAGTAGTCGTGGATACTTGTAAGTAGTAAGTAATCGTAAGTGTCGTAAGTAGTTGCGAGTAGTTGTAAGTAGTAGGTTTCGTAATAATCATATTAGGCTTATTTAAGTCTAGTGAATGCGTTTAGCTGTAAGTCTATTTAGAAGTACTTGTGAATAAGCCTAGTTAATATGATTTGTATAAGTTCGATAGTAAAAGGATACGCTGTTGGATAATAACGGTTTAAGCCAGAATGCATCAAATAAGAAACGCTCAGGGTTGGCATCTTTGGCTTTTATTGGATCTAAAGGAAACAATTTTTCTGTAGTTGATTCAATTGGTGGAGTTCGAGGAATAGTTGAATCCATGCTACCTGGCTTATTGTTCGTTATTTGCTATGTTGTAACACGAAACGTGCAGACAACTGTTATTGCATCCGCTGTTCTTGCTGTTTTGCAAGTTGTGATTCGTCTGATTCAGAGGCAGCCGCTTATGGGAGTAATTAGCGGACTTGTTTCCATTGCAATATGCCTTATTTGGGTTTGGACAAGTCGTCAAGCTCGCGACTATTACGTGTTGGGATTTATTACCAATGCTGTTTACGGTGTTTTTCTTGCTATATCGCTAATCGTGCGAGTGCCTGCTTTAGGGCTTGTGATTGAGTCGATTCGTAAAATGCCTACTGAAAATTTTGGCGCTTGGCTTCATGAGTGGCTTGACTATAAGCCGCTTAAGCGAGCTTACATGTATGTTACAGGATTGTGGATTTGCGTTTTTGCGTTAAGACTTATTTTGCAAGTGCCATTATATTTGAAGAATCACATTGTGTGGCTTGGACCTGTTCGATTGATTATGGGATTGCCGTTCTGGGCGCTCGCGATTTGGGTTTCCTACTTGATTATTGCAACTCCGTTTATGAGATTGCATCATAAAAATCGTGAAGATAAAGATAATAAGGATGAAACTAATCTTCCATTACCTAATGAGAGTGAAGGAAATTATAGCGGAGAAAATCAGTGTGAAACTAATCATCGTGGAGAAAATCAAAGCTCGAGCGCTGTAGCTGTAAATTAGAGTGGTGAAAATCAGTTCATCCAAACGTAAAATTAAGGGGTAGTCTATGCAAGTTACGATGCGTATTGAGCGTTATGCAGATCAAGGAAGATGTGTAGGTCATCTTGACGGACGCGTTGTGTTTGTGCGATTTGCGCTGCCTGGAGAGCTGGTCGTTGTACGCATGGATGAACCGATGCGTGCAAAAGCTCACTTTTTTACTGGTGAAGTGGTAGAAGTTTTAGAACCTAGCGCGGATCGTGTGAATCCGAAATGGAAACTTGCTGGTCCTTTGGCTCAGGGTGGAGGAGTTGGAGGTGCTGATTTAATTCACGTTTCTTTGCCTGGACAGATTCGTTGGAAATCTTCCGTAATTGCCAATCAATTCCAGCGTTTAGCGCATATGGATGTTTTGGATAACGATGTTAGAGTTGAGCGAATGCCAGGCGATGAGGAGCTTAACGGATTTAATTGGCGTACGCGCATGGAGTTGGTTGCTGATAATGAAGGGCGATTGTCTATGCGAAAGCGCGAGTCGCATGATCGCATTGCGATTGATACTATGCCGCTTGCATCGCGTGCTGTTTTAGCTGTTGCGGATTCTTTGGATTTGTGGAATCGTAAATTTGAGCCGAATTCGCAAATTCGCCTTGCTGTTCCAGAGCCTAGGGTTGATGGTTTGGATTTTGGTGTTGATTCTAGTGTTGATCCTAGTGTTGATTCTAGTGATAAGGCTGGTGATAAGGCTGCGCTTCTTAGTGCGATTGGCGAAAATTATGCGCTTATAGTAAACGATGAGCTTGTCGCAGGCTCTGATTTGTTGCGAGAGCGTGTGAGCGTTGCTGTTGATGGCGATTCATCGCATATGTGTACTTTTGATTACGATGTTGATGCGCGCGGTTTTTGGCAGATTCATCGCGAAGCTCCAGAGCATTTAGTGAGTTACGTTTTGGGATTAGTTCGTTCTGTGCTTGGTGGGCGTAGTAAAAATACGGTTTTGTGGGATTTGTATTCTGGTTCGGGTTTGTTTACTATTCCGCTTGCGACTTTGGCTAATGTGAGCGGAGGTTCTGCGGGTGCTGGTGTTGCTGGTTCTCTTGGTTCTGATAGTTCTGCTAGTTTTGCAGCGCCTGCTCGCGTTCTTAGTATTGAGGGTGCGCCGATTGCTGTAAAGAATGCAAGAAGAAATATTGGGCGTGCTGGTCTTAGTAGAGATGTTGTTGAAGCTCTTGAAGGTGATGTTGCGCAAACGCTTGAGTCACAGGTGTTTAAGGCGAGTGAGTCATCTAAGATTGTTCATCGATTTGCGCATCCAGATGTTGTTGTGCTAGATCCTCCTCGCGCTGGTGCTAAAGCTCAAGTTTGTAAGCAGATTGCGAAGTCTGGAGTAAGAAGCGTTGTGTATGTTGCTTGCGATCCGACTAGTCTTGCTCGTGATGTCGGCACTTTTAAAGAACTTGGTTACAGAGTTCAGTCCTTGCGCGCGTTTGATTTGTATCCAAATACTCACCACGTGGAGACTGTCGTATTGATGACAAGGGCTGATTAGGTGGGTGCATTTTTGCCCTTGTATAGCAAGGGTTTGCGAGGGCTATCGTTAAAAGGTTTAATGCGCGTGGTGGCTTTAAGCTGGGTTCTCGCGGTTTTTGAGTGCAGTTTGGCTGTTTGAGGGAACATATCAACGCTCTGGGGTCGAGTGCACAGGATGTTAACGTTAAAAAGTGCACCCACTTTGCACCCAGCTGGTGAAGTGGGGAATGTCAATCAACGTTGAAGCTCTAACCCTGCTATCGCGCGATTAGCAAAGCTAATCGATGCGAAGCAGAGGTAGGTCTCATGTCAAGAATCTCCAAGAGAAGCGACCGAATAGGAAGCTTCGATTGGAAAGATTCGACGGCGGAGGCTCTAGTATTGATGACAAGAATAAATTAGAGTTTGTGGAGGACTGGATTGAATATAAAAGTAAAAGAAATTGAGAATAAACTAGAAAAGGAATCTGTATCGAGAGAAGTATTGTATGATCTTCAAGAATGGTTTGGAATGCCAGAAAGTACAGAAGAATATATTCAAGATTCACAGGAAAAGCCTTTTCTTGCTTGTTATATTAATGATAAACTTGTTGGGTTTATTGTGTTAAACGCAACCAGCAAGGATTGTGCAGAGATTTTTGTGATGGGTATAAAAAAGAAATTCCATAGAATGGGAGTTGGCTCGGTACTTAACAAAGCATACGAAGCTATGGCAAGGAAGATGGGTTACACATACTCACAGGTAAAAACTGTTCAGATGGGACACTACAAAGAATATGATATTACAAATCATTTTTATATCGCGATGGGATATAAAGAATTGGAATGTTTTCCAACTTTATGGGATGAGTGGAATCCGTGTCAAATATATATTAAATATCTAGGAGTGTGAGAACTCTAAGTTTATTTGCTTGAAACCTTTTAACGATAGGCAGAGATAATTGTTAAAAGGTTCATGGATATGTTTCTGCATACGAACATGTCGATAAGACATACCTAGTGTTTACTCGTTTAATGTGAAAGCTGCGGCGGAGGCTCTAGTATTGATGACAAACGAATAGAAAAAAAGAGAATTGAGGGAAAGTGTATGTTAGAAAGTAGACCTGAATTTAAAGATATAAAATCATTTGAAGAATTCAACAAATATTATTGGTATCGAGAGGAGTTATCAAAAGTTTGTAAGTCTCTTGGATTAGAATATAGAGGAACAAAAAAGGAACTGAATTATATTATAGAAGAATATTTTAAGGGAAATAAAATAAAAAAATCTTCAAGGAATAAAAATAAAAAGATAACTGATAATATAACATTAAATACTCCATTACTAGAATGTGGATTTTCATTCAATCAAAAATTTAGAGACTATTTTTCAGAGCAAACTGGAATTAAGCCATTTAAATTTAATGCGAATATGGCAGAAGCTTGGCGAAAAGTAAAAAGAAAGAACGACAAAAATTTTACAATTAAAAATATGCTTGATGTATATAATGGAGACTCTGATTACGCAAAATATGATAATACTACTAACCAATGGAACCAGTTTGTAAAAGATTTTAACTTAGATGAACGTAGTGATAAATTTTCTAATAAGATGAAAGTTGCTGCAATTCTTTGGAACGAAGTGAGAGAATCTAACCAAAGTAAAGTATATTCAAAAGAGCTTTTAAGCAAATATGCAGATAAAATAAAAGGATATTGTAAATGAGTAAATTCTACATTATATAATGTGCATTATATATCAAAAATATAAAACTAGATATGTTTCCAAATACGTACTAGTATAAAAAACCTATGATATGTTTACCAATACGAGGAAAACATTAAAAAAAGTCAATGATATGTTCGCGAAAACGAAAAAATGAACTTTTTATCCATAGTGTTGACTCCAGGCAACTGGCGACAATGAGTTTAATGTAACCTACAGTGTAGACCAGCTCATTACAGAGGGAGAAAATACAAAGACCGTCCACTCTGCTTATATAGTGAGTGTCTATGTAGATGGTTCTGGAAATATGGTACTGGTTAAGAATCCGACCATTACCAACATACCTAAGAAATCAAGTTATAAACCAAAAGCCATTGAAAGTGAGGGGACGGTTGATTCCATTACAACCAATGAAATCAATGAGTTTTTAACGACGTTCTTCAAGCTCTATCCTACAGCGACAGCCAGTGAACTTTCCTACTATGTGAATGACGGGATATTAAAACCAATCGGAAAAGAGTACATCTTTCAAGAACTGGTAAATCCTATTCACAATCGTAAGGATAATCAAGTCACGGTATCGCTGACAGTGGAGTATATCGACCAGCAGACCAAAGCAACGCAGGTATCTCAATTTGATTTGGTACTTGAAAAGAACGGGAGTAATTGGAAGATTATAGAATAACAAATATTGGTACATTATTACAGCTATTTTGTAATCACGTACTCTCTTTGATAAAAAATTGGAGATTCCTTTACAAATATGCTCTTACGTGCTATTATTTAAGTATCTATTTAAAAGGAGTTAATAAATATGCGGCAAGGTATTCTTAAATAAACTGTCAATTTGATAGTGGGAACAAATAATTGGATGTCCTTTTTTAGGAGGGCTTAGTTTTTTGTACCCAGTTTAAGAATACCTTTATCATGTGATTCTAAAGTATCCAGAGAATATCTGTATGCTTTGTATACCTATGGTTATGCATAAAAATCCCAGTGATAAAAGTATTTATCACTGGGATTTTTATGCCCTTTTGGGTTTTTGAATGGAGGAAAATCACATGAAAATTATTAATATTGGAGTTTTAGCTCATGTTGATGCAGGAAAAACTACCTTAACAGAAAGCTTATTATATAACAGTGGAGCGATTACAGAATTAGGAAGCGTGGACAAAGGTACAACGAGGACGGATAATACGCTTTTAGAACGTCAGAGAGGAATTACAATTCAGACAGGAATAACCTCTTTTCAGTGGGAAAATACGAAGGTGAACATCATAGACACGCCAGGACATATGGATTTCTTAGCAGAAGTATATCGTTCATTATCAGTTTTAGATGGGGCAATTCTACTGATTTCTGCAAAAGATGGCGTACAAGCACAAACTCGTATATTATTTCATGCACTTAGGAAAATGGGGATTCCCACAATCTTTTTTATCAATAAGATTGACCAAAATGGAATTGATTTATCAACGGTTTATCAGGATATTAAAGAGAAACTTTCTGCCGAAATTGTAATCAAACAGAAGGTAGAACTGTATCCTAATATGTGTGTGACGAACTTTACCGAATCTGAACAATGGGATACGGTAATAGAGGGAAACGATGACCTTTTAGAGAAATATATGTCCGGTAAATCATTAGAAGCATTGGAACTCGAACAAGAGGAAAGCATAAGATTTCAGAATTGTTCTCTGTTCCCTCTTTATCATGGAAGTGCAAAAAGTAATATAGGGATTGATAACCTTATAGAAGTGATTACGAATAAATTTTATTCATCAACACATCGAGGTCCGTCTGAACTTTGCGGAAATGTTTTCAAAATTGAATATACAAAAAAAAGACAACGTCTTGCATATATACGCCTTTATAGTGGAGTACTACATTTACGAGATTCGGTTAGAGTATCAGAAAAAGAAAAAATAAAAGTTACAGAAATGTATACTTCAATAAATGGTGAATTATGTAAGATTGATAGAGCTTATTCTGGAGAAATTGTTATTTTGCAAAATGAGTTTTTGAAGTTAAATAGTGTTCTTGGAGATACAAAACTATTGCCACAGAGAAAAAAGATTGAAAATCCGCACCCTCTACTACAAACAACTGTTGAACCGAGTAAACCTGAACAGAGAGAAATGTTGCTTGATGCCCTTTTGGAAATCTCAGATAGTGATCCGCTTCTACGATATTACGTGGATTCTACGACACATGAAATTATACTTTCTTTCTTAGGGAAAGTACAAATGGAAGTGATTAGTGCACTGTTGCAAGAAAAGTATCATGTGGAGATAGAACTAAAAGAGCCTACAGTCATTTATATGGAGAGACCGTTAAAAAATGCAGAATATACCATTCACATCGAAGTGCCGCCAAATCCTTTCTGGGCTTCCATTGGTTTATCTGTATCACCGCTTCCGTTGGGAAGTGGAATGCAGTATGAGAGCTCGGTTTCTCTTGGATACTTAAATCAATCATTTCAAAATGCAGTTATGGAAGGGATACGCTATGGTTGCGAACAAGGATTATATGGTTGGAATGTGACGGACTGTAAAATCTGTTTTAAGTATGGCTTATACTATAGCCCTGTTAGTACCCCAGCAGATTTTCGGATGCTTGCTCCTATTGTATTGGAACAAGTCTTAAAAAAAGCTGGAACAGAATTGTTAGAGCCATATCTTAGTTTTAAAATTTATGCGCCACAGGAATATCTTTCACGAGCATACAACGATGCTCCTAAATATTGTGCGAACATCGTAGACACTCAATTGAAAAATAATGAGGTCATTCTTAGTGGAGAAATCCCTGCTCGGTGTATTCAAGAATATCGTAGTGATTTAACTTTCTTTACAAATGGACGTAGTGTTTGTTTAACAGAGTTAAAAGGGTACCATGTTACTACCGGTGAACCTGTTTGCCAGCCCCGTCGTCCAAATAGTCGGATAGATAAAGTACGATATATGTTCAATAAAATAACTTAGTGTATTTTATGTTGTTATATAAATATGGTTTCTTGTTAAATAAGATGAAATATTTTTTAATAAAGATTTGAATTAAAGTGTAAAGGAGGAGATAGTTATTATAAACTACAAGTGGATATTGTGTCCTGTATGTGGAAATAAAACACGATTAAAGATAAGGGAAGATACTGAATTAAAAAAATTCCCCCTCTATTGTCCGAAATGCAGACAAGAAAATTTAATTGAAATAAAGCAGTTCAAAGTAACTGTGATTACAGAGCCAGACGCAAAGACGCAGAGCCGATAAAATGAGATTAATACAATCTCATTTTATCGGCTCTTTCCGTTATGTATGGATTCTTTTAATTAGTCTTCGATGTTTCTTGCTTCGTTGATACCGCTGGCTAAAGATTCCATTAAGGATAGTTCTTTGTCTGTAAAGCTATCCATGTATTTCTCTATCTGTAATCGTCGGGTGCTTTTTACCAAGTTATTAGCAGGTAAGAAAAATTCGGCAGTGTCAAGAATTTTGTGTAAACTCCACTAGTTGTCAATCAAGCTATCAATCCAATAATATTTGCTTTTCTACGAAAAGCAAATATTATTGGATTTCGAATTTTTCGTGCAGGTCATAAGACGCTAATCCAAATCCTCTATGAATTCTTTCTTTAGATAATTCATTTTGTTCAATACAAAATACTCCTAGATAACGATTTAAACTATCCTCTGCTGGAAACTGTTCCTTTGCTTTTAATCGTTTTTTTTTTAGTTGCTTATTGAGACTTTCAATTAAATTAGTCGTATAAATACTTTGACGAATTTGTTTAGGGAAGTCAAAAAAGACTAATAAATCGTCATAAACTGAATCAATACTTGCACAGACTTTAGGATAACGTTTGTGTATGTTTTCTAGAAATTCGTTTAATTTTTTCTCTGCATCTTCTTTATTGTTTGATTGATAAACTTTCTTAAGTGAATCTACTAATTCTCTTTTATCTTCAACTCTTACCTTCTTTTGTAATTGTCGGATTAAATGAACCCAACAAGTTTGATATTTTGCGTTAGGAAACACGCTTAAAAGAGCAGTCTTAACCCCACTAAGTCCATCTGTAATAAATAGTAAAACTTCTTGTAATCCTCTTTGTTTCAATGATTCCAACATTTCTTTATAGTGTTCAGCAGATTCAGTAGGATAGATTGCATAATCAAGAATTTCTTTACTGCCTTCTGGAGTAATTCCTACTAAAAAGTGAACAGCTTCCTTTTGAACAGTAGCTCTTCTTAAATGAACATACGTTGCATCAGCATAAATCACTGCATAACGAGATTGAACTTTTCTTTGATGAAATTCTTTAACAGAGTCTTCAACTTGTTTTGTAATATTTGTTACGGTAGTAGGGCTATAGTGATGACCGTAAACATCTTCGATACACTCTGCAATTTCACGGTTAGTAAAGCCTTTAGAATAAAGTTTAATAATAACCTCTTCTAATTTTTCGGAATTTCTTTTATAAGCTTTAATAATTTTTTGCTCGAATTCTCCGTTACGATCTCGTGGAATATGGATATTTAAAATACCATATTCTGAATAAATTTTACGATTATAGCCACCATTTCTTGAATTTCCGGTGTTATATCCCTCTACAGAATGTTTAGGGTAGTTTAAATGCTCTGTTAATTCAACTTGAAGTAATTGATTAATCCCATTTTCAATCGCTTCTTTTAATAAGTGATTAATATTGTCACCTTGTAATAGTCTTTTTGTCAATTCTGTGTTAAAATCCATTTAGAAGTCACTCCTTTGTTAATTTGTTTTGGTAGATTAATTATACAACTAGTGGCTTCTTTTTTTATACTCTTTTTTGTGTTTAAAAATATCAGCTTTTCAATCGGAATGCGTAATGCTAAATTGGATACAATAGATATTGGAACAGGAGATAACTATTTTCTGGATATTTCCAATAACTCTGACCAGGTCATAGATGCAATTATTGACACATATAACAAATTACCTGAAAGAAAAGGCAAACAGCAGCGTGGGAGAAAAACAAAGCAGGAATGGAAGAAGATATTAGCCAAAGAGAGCAAAGGAGAATTTGGCGCAAATTCTGTATTGATTCCAAGGGGCATCAGAGCAACGGGGAAAATTTATCTATCAAAAAATCCTGTATTTGTGTCTACAAATTTTGTTGTTTGTACGTTGCCTTCATTGAGCGAAGCAATCATGCTATCCACTTGGATGAGCACAATTTTTTATCAATTAATATGTGAAGTATCATCTAAAGATCAAGAGGGAATGAGAAAAATGGAGATTTGCGATATAGAAAAAACATTCATTCCAGTTTTTGACAACATTAAAAAAGAAACGAAAGATGCGTTGTTTAAAGAGTATTCTTCAATAAGATTTTTAAAATTGATTGACCCACAAATACGACAAGTAGATAGAATATGGGCAAATGAATTGTTTGGAGAAAACTCAGACACTATGTTAGATAATGCACGAAGAATGCTTGAATATCTCGCAAAGAGAAGGAACGCTTGATTTTTTATTCATTTAATGAATTAACTATTATACTGCCCCATTTATTAGAATGGGGCAGTAATACTGAGTGTTATAAACAATTAATAATAAATTTTGGCAGTATTTATTCTTCTACGTTTTCCATGATGTCTTCCAGTTTACAGTCCAATGCTTCGCAAATTTTGATGAGAACTTCAGTGGTGACGTTTTCACCTTTGCCAAGTTTTGCAATAGTTGATGAGCTTATTTTTGCAGCATTTTGCAAATCAGCCCTGTTCATGTTTTTTATCTATTAGTAGTTTCCATAGTCGGTTAAGAAAATAAAAGTTTACGAGGACAGGTTCAGCGTAACTTTTAAATCAGAGATTAGTGTGGATATTGAAAGGGCATCGTAAATTGAAATGGCATCGTAAAAGTCAAAAGAATGTGAGCATTTGAAATGTTACAAAAGTCAACCTAGTGGGAATACTCTCTAGGCTGTTTTTTGTTTTTATGCTCAAAAACCAAGTTATTAAGCCAATCTTAAACTTTTAACGATAGCTTTTTCTATCGTTAAAAGGTGCACCCAATATCCATAGTGTGCACTCAAAAAAGTGTAGCTATACTTGGAGTTCTCTCAATCCACGTCGAGAGTGTTGTCTTGATGTCACGGGCTGATTAGGTGGGTGCAAATTTGCCTTTGTGTAGCAGGGGTTAGCGAGGGTTATCGTTAAAAGGTTTAGCGTATGGCGGCTTTAGGCTGGCTTGGCGTGGTTTTTGAGTGCGATTTTGCTGTATGAGGGAACATGTCGACGCTCTGGGGTCGAGTGCACAAGATGGATAACGTTAAAAAGTGCACCCACTTTGCACCCACCTTGTGGAGTGGGAAAATAAGGTTTAGGCTAATTATCGAAGTGGTTCAATTATGATAATTATGCAAAACTATAGATCTGTTATATCAGTCCACAGCTCACACTGAGTCATTACTGTTTGAACAGCATCTTCCATACCTTCAAGAGGATAGTGGTGCTCCTTAAGAAACATAAATACCCGCCGGAGGGCATGGATGACGCTGTTGCTACTGTAATGCTTCAGTTTGACCTCTGGGTGGACAACAATGATATGGAGCATCGGGTAGTTAACTATAGTGAGGTACTGAAAGAGAGTAATAATCAGGAATTGATTATGGTTGCCGAAGACAGAGGAGTTTATGATAATAATGAGTGCTGGTACAGCTGATATAACGAAAAGAAGATGTTGTGGTTTCTGGCGGCTTTCGAATAGAGTTTCCTGATAATCAAAAGGCAAAAATGAAATGGAGAAATAATTATGAGTTCAAACGTAATAAGACATGATAACATTATCCCTTTAGTAACGCGTCAAAGCATAGCAAGCAGATATCATACGGTTACGAAAGCTATAAATCAAGAGTTTTGGAATTCAACGAGTGAAACCACACATAGTCTCTATGTTGGTTCTTATGGAAGAAACACAGCAATAAATACAAGTGACATAGATATACTTGTTGAAATTCCGGAAGATGAATATAATCGGTACTCATATTCTAAAGGGAATGGGCAATCTCGACTTTTACAGACTGTGAAGAATGCGATTGAAACTTCCTATTCAAGAAGCGATATTAGGGCAGATGGTCAGGTTGTTAAAATTGCCTTTTCTGATGGTATGAAATTTGAAGTGTTACCAGCGTTTCCGCAGACAAGTTGGGGTGGTAGTGTTTCATACAAATATCCAGATACGAATATGGGAGGAAACTGGAGAACAACAGATCCTAAGTCTGAGCAAAAAGCAATGAAGGGAAAGAACAGCTCATCTAATGGGTTATTGTGTGCTACTTGTAAGCACATAAGAACGATCAGAGATGATTCTTATTCGAGCTATCATCTGTCAGGAATTTTAATTGATTCCTTTGTATATGTTGCGATGGGAGGATGGCATTTTACGGATGGAGATAGCAATTCCTCAAGCCAACCAATATCGTATGAACAGGCATTACTTAATTATTATAATCATATTTCATGCAACGGAATATCTGCGCCAAGTCTATATGCTCCCGGAAGCGGAATGTCGATTGATACTACAAAGGGATGGGATGTCCTCGGCAAGATCCTAAATAAAATGGTATCGGAGTAAAATGGAAAGTGATAAAAGCTATAGGGCACGATTAAAAAATCAAATAAAGGATGCTTGTGGAAAAGTTATATACACATATACTGCGCATCACAAATTAGCTGATCGACTTGAGGAAGAAAATAAGTATGTGAAGAATGCACAGATTATATTGACCGCACTTTCTTCTTGCGGATTTTTTGCCAGCATTATAACAAACAAGGTCATATCGACATGGGTAGGCGGAATTACTGCTGTATTGTCTTTGTGCCTAAATCTATATGCCAAGGAATATAAGATTCAAAATGAAGTAAGCCAGCATCGAAATGCAGCAAATGTGTTGTGGGGTATTCGAGAAGAGTATGTTTCCTTATTAGTTGATTTTGAAGTGCTTGACGATAGTGAGATACAAAAAAAGAGAGATGTTCTTTGTAATAAAGTTTCAGAAGTCAATAATAATTATCCTGCAACTGATGAGAGAAGCTACAGGGCTGCGCAGAAGGCTTTGCAAAAGGAAGAAGAACAGACTTTTAATGAGAACGAGGTTGATTCCATTTTGCCTAATGGAATTGATAAGTGAATAATCGAAAGGGGTGAGTTATATGATACTCCCTGAAAATTTGATGAATTTGATTCGTCAGGGCGAGGGGCTGACGGTCGAATTCAAAAAATCAACAACAGATATTACGAAGGATGTCTACGATACTGTTTGTTCTTTTTCTAATCGGGATGGCGGTCATATTTTCTTTGGTGTGAAGGATAACGGGACAATTCTCGGTGTTGATAAAGACTGCGTTGAGCAGATGAAGAAAAATTTTGTTACGACGATCAACAATGAGAGAAAAATGTATCCTCCACTCTATTTGACTACAGAGGAATATGAGATCGATGGGCGTATTGTTCTTTATGTCTATGTCCCGGTTGGAAAAACCGTTTATCGCAATGTGGGCAGAATATTTGATCGCAATAATGAGTCTGACATCGATATTACAGATAATGCGGATATGGTTTTCAACCTTTATGCCCGTAAGCAAAGCACCTATTTTGTGAATAAGGTTTACCCTGCTATCCCGGTTTCAAGCCTTCGCCATGATCTTATGGATCGGGCAAGGAGAATGACGAGAGTGAATACTGAGCACCATCCGTGGATTGACATGACGGATGAGGAGATGCTCAGAAGCTGTGGGCTTATACTTGAGGATCCGGAAACGAACAAAGAAGGTATAACACTTGCGGCGATTTTGCTCTTTGGTACGGATAACCGTATCATGTCCGTGTTACCTCAGCATAAGACAGACGCTATTTTCAGAGTGTTTAATGTTGATCGTTATGATGACAGGGATGTGGTGATCACAAACCTGATTGAAAGTTATGATCGTCTGATGGAATTTGGAAAGAAGCATCTGAATGATGTTTTTACATTGGATGGTGTCCAGCGGATAAGCGCCAGAGATAAAATCCTTCGTGAGATTATTTCCAACCTGCTCATGCACCGTGATTTTTCCAGTGGATATGTACCGAAGCTTGTCATTGAACGGAATAAGATTACAACAGAGAATGCGAACCTTGCGCATGAACACGGCAACCTGAATCTGAAAACATTCAAGCCATTTGCAAAGAATCCGCCGATAGCAAAAGTGTTCCGTGAGATCGGTCTTGCTGATGAGCTTGGAAGCGGTATGCGCAACAGCTATAAATACACGAAGATGTATTCGGGTGTAGAGCCTGTCTTTACAGAGGCAGATGTTTTTACGACAGTGATTCCCCTTTCTGAGGTTGCAACTGCCACGGTCGGTCCGACTACCCAAGGTACTACCCAAGGTACTACCCAAGGTGCTATGCAAACTGAACTGAGCGAAAGAGATAAAACGTTAGTTAATCTCTTACTGAAGCATCCGGACCATACGCAAGCAAAGATTGCGAATGAATTAAACTGGGATGTTAATACTGTGAAATATTATATGAATAAGCTAAAGAAGAATTCCGTAATTCTACGCCACGGGACAAGTCAGAACGGCTATTGGGAAGTTATTTATAAGAATTGAGATTTAATATATTCGTCTGCATTTTAGGGCACTCCAAAGCGTACTTATAGATCAAGCCAAAGTGGCAAAACGCCAAGATGGCGTTTTAAGTGGCGTTTTGAATGATGTTTCGGTGGATAAGATAATAGAAGTCATTCAAAATGATCCTAAGATTACGCAGGTAGAACTTGTAAAGATACTTAATATTCCATATCGTTCTTTACAAAGAAAAATGGATGAGATGAAAGACTCTGGCCGCATAGAACGCATTGGTGGCAAGCGTTATGGTCACTGGAAGATTAATGAGTGATGTAGATGTGTGAAGGATTGACTTTATGTATGGGCAGAAAATAACGGAGAGATTATATTTGATGAATCAAGATCCTTATAAGGAATATATCAAAAAGTCCGATCCTGATAAGCGATAAGGGAACAAGATAAGGAGCAAGCCACGATACAAGATTTAATTCAATTTTGCTCTGTTCCTCGCAGCCGTAAAGAAATGCAAGAATTTATGGGGCTGACCGGTAGAGGAAACTTTTCGCAAAAATTACAAGTCCTCTTATGAAACATCAAATAAAAAGAAAAGGTCGTGAATAAATGAGCAGAATACTATGCCCGGAATGCGGGGCAAAAATATCAGATAAAGCTACGAATTGCCCGCATTGTGGATTTCAAAGTGCCGATTCAAAGAGGCCAATCAGTGAGCAGGACAAATACGAGATGGTTCCGATCTTCGAATATGATATTGAAGAGTGGCAGCCGAATCGAGGAGAACTAAGCATTATCTCATATGAAGATAATAGAAGTCTTATTCAGCATTTTGGTAAGTGGGAAAATATCAAGGTGAAGCTTCCTGCAATTGCAGAAGTAATAGGAGCTATGGCAAACAAGGATCACATCATGGTTGCTAAGTTAGATTCATATGTGAAGGATTTAATAGATAAGGGAATCTATCGATTCACCATTGATAAACAGGGAGAAATACTACCAACAATTCGTGACGAAGATGGATTTGTTAAACAGGTGAGACTTGAGGACATGGCCTTGACGCCTGATCTTATACAGTCATTAAACAATTTATCGACGCACGCGGTAATGGCTCAGATTCTTGATGAAATAGAATATGTCGGTTATGCAATAAGAGAAATCCATGTAGAGCTTCAGAATGATCGTCTTGCTATGGCAGAAGGAGCAAGGGATAAACTAATGCAGGCAAGGCTGATTCAGGATGCAAAGCTGAGAGAAGCGGCTATGCTGGATGTTATACATAGTGCGACAGATGCAAAGCGAGTATTGATGCGGAACTTTTCTCAGAATATGTATCATATCACCGAACATTCCCAGAAGTCTGATTTTCAAATGATGCTTGAATTCAAAGGAGAAAAAGACGTCAGCAGGAAGGCAATTGACGCATTTCAGGCACTTGTTTACATTACTAACTCTGTGCAGACCGAGTGTGAAGGATACGCAATGTTGGGAGAATACGAACCGTGCAAGGAATGCTTAGAGGAATTCAAATCCTTCATAGTGGAAAATAAACTTAATGAGCGAGATGCATTATTGTTGCTCAATGAGAATTCTTCTCAGAAGCGGAGCGAAGTAGTTGATCAGTTTACCGATATTGCAGCGAGGATTACAGCCTTTGATCCGAAGGCACAAATTGAGTATTCAGTACATAATCTGTTGACAGTAGAAACAGAACATACCGGAAGTGATTATGATGAGCAATAATAAAGGTCCAGAAATTCGTTATTGCAAGAAGTGCGGATGCGAACTTGTAAGCACGAATAAGTACAAGTTATGTGATAATTGCAGACGCGAAAGGAATGCAAATATTAGAAAGGCCGTATTAGGTGCGGTGGGTACGGTTGGCAGTATCGCACTTATTGTTGCCAAGGGAAAGCGTGGTGGTGGAGGAAATAAAGCCTGATCCGAGTTGAGGTGATGGGATTTCAGACATATTCCCTCAGAGCGAAGTCTTGAGGCGGTTGGTAAATCTGTGCATTTGCATATTATTAGGCAGGAACATGGTCTTTGACCTGTTTCCGAGAGCGGACAAGGGTAAAATCGGTGTGTTTTCCTCAAAAAATGAGCTTTGACCAATTCCCGCGAACAAACGTGAATTTGGCTACACGCTCGACATTAATATGAAGCAGTCGTGCCAACGCGAAAATAGAGCTTTGATAGCTCTCCGAGATTGGCTGCTCCCTATGGCTCATGAACGGGCGAGTGACAATCGAAGATTAGGCAGCTAAATTATCATTTCCCTATCCATTAATTTCTTCTACTTAATCTATAAATTTCAATTAAAAAAGCGACTGAACTTATATTTCAATCGCTGAATGTCTTATATATTAAATTGTTTTAAGTGAGGCTTCTTATACTTACCATTTTTACCTCCTAATTTTGAGTATAAAAAAGACGATAGAGTTTTAACTGTCTATCGTCTAATACCTTTACTATGATATTTTTAAATCTTTTTTGACCAATATACTTTTAATAATTTAGAAAATATTATTTGTACAAATGCAACTATTATTAACGCTAAAAAGGCTTCATAACTTACATATGCTACAATTAAAGAAACTATTACAATAACCATTGAAAATATAGGTATTATATTTGATCCTGACTTCATCTTTATTAATATCATTCTTTCATCTGTTTCTTTAGTATGCATCTTCTCCAATATATCTCTATTTCTATATGCTCTACCAAGCATTGACATGTAGAATACAGATACAAGTTCAAGTCCAATAAAAAATACTGCTACATAATATGTCACATCTTCTTTTAATGGAAATTTATATTTTAAGTAAAAATTTCCAATAATAACTGCGAGTAAGGCAACCATACATAATAAGACTAAAATACTAATTCTAAATCCTATTTCTTTTTTATATTTTTCTAATTTGTTCATATTAATCATCCTCTTCTATACTAAATATTTCTTCAATACTCATATCAAAAAACTTAGCAATTTTAAAAGCCAACGGCAGTGACGCTATATATTTCCCGGTTTCAATGGAAGTTATGGTCTGTCTTGTTACTCCAACTTCATTTGCCAATTCTTCTTGAGTTATTTTATGCTGTTTTCTTAATTGAGAAATTGCATTTTTCATTTTCCTCCTCCAACAGCAAGCTCACTTTACATATAAAGTAAAGCTCGCTTTGCTTTTTTTGTCAAGCGTACTTTGCTTTTTTATAATTTCTTAAACTAAAAAGACGATAGATTTTTACTATCTATCATTTGTTGCTATATTCAATCCTATAATTAGTTTTTTTATATTTTTATTTTTAATACCTTAGATTTTGAAGTTAATTTAGCTTTATCCCTATTTTTCAAAAAATCTTCACGATCAAACAAATTCTTTTTATCATAATCTTCAAGTAATTTGTAATTCTTGAACAGGAAGCAAAAGTCGTAAGAAGAATTTATAGAGAATATTTAGAAGGAGCAAGCCTTAGAGATATAGCGGAGGGTCTTGAAAAAGATGGCATTAAAAACGGTGCGGGACATTTAAAATGGCACTTGTCTAATATTAAAACCATTTTGCAAAACGAAAAATATATTGGTGATGCTCTTTTACAAAAAACCATCACGACAGATTTTATTAACCATGTTCGTATAAAAAATGATGGAACAGAACCACAGTATTATGTAAAAGATAGCCACGCGTCTATTATTCCAAGAGATATTTTCTTTAAAGTTCAAGAAGAAATGGTAAGACGAGCCAACATGTTTAGTGGTGAGGAGAATAAAAAAAGGAGAGTTTATTCCAGTAAGTACGCTTTATCCAGTTTATGTGTTTGTTCTAAGTGTGGGGATGTTTACAGAAGAATTGCTTGGAACAACCGAGGAGTGCATTCTGTTGTTTGGCGTTGTTGTACCAGATGGGAAAATGGTCCTAGTGCTTGCGATGCTCCGACAGTACAAGAGAACGAACTGCAGTCTGCCATAGTGAAAGCCATAAACAAGGTGTTTAGTATATCGGATGAAGTATTAGACATGTTGAAGAATAATATTAGAGAAATTATCGCGGGCAATAACTTAAGCGAGATTGAAATGGTTGATAAAAGAATTGCAGATAAACAAGCGATACTACTAACCTTGCTTAAAGCTAAAAAAGACTACACGAAAACTGCCAACGAGATTGATGAGCTTAAAGTTAAGAAACAGCAGCTTCTTATAGAAAAAGCAGGTCAAGAAGATGCTAAAAGACGAATCAGAGAAATGGAAGATTTTCTGAAAAGTGAGCGTCACGATATTAGTGAGTATGATGAGAAGCTGGTAAGAAAGTACATCAAGAAAATAAAAGTTTACGAGGACAGGTTCAGCGTAACTTTTAAATCAGAGATTAGTGTGGATATTGAAAGGGCATCGTAAAAGCCAAAAGAATGTGAGCGTTTGAAATGTTACAAAAGTCAGCCTAGGGGTAATCCTCTCTAGGCTGTTTTTTATGCTTAATAATCAAGCTATTAAGCCAATCTTAAACCTTTTAACGATAGCTTTTTCTATCGTTAAAAAGTGTAGATATACTAGGAGTTCTCTCAATCCATACAGAATCAGTGGTGCTCCTTTACAAATCGCACTGAATCAAGATATCGTTTTGATGATTTCTACTGTGTCTGCAGTCTGTTGTAGCGTTTTCGTACATTTTGTAGTAAGTCTTAGCGTGGTTAAATGTTAAAAGGTTTAATGCGAAGCGGATTTAAGCTGATTCATAGCGATTTTTGAGTGTGATTTTGCTGTATGAGGGAAGATATCAACGCTCTGTGGTCGAGTGCACAGGATGTTAACGTACTTCGCTTGCGTTGAAAGCACACTGTGCTTTCAACTTTGAGCAAGCTCAGCGAATCGAAGTGCATTCGCGAATTATGTTATTCCTCGCGGCTATTAGTAGCCGTTCGGCTGATTTGGCATGTAAAGTCCACTGGACTTTACATTTGAGCCAAATCACGCTTTGAAGGAGCTTGAAATGCGTTATGCAATTTCAAGCTCTGTC
>NZ_CAMYOS010000012.1:0-43096 GCF_947280595.1 uncultured Gardnerella sp.
GGGATGCGCTCTAACCACCTGAGCTACGGGCCCAATGTATGTCGAAAACATACAAATAGATAGATTAGCACAGGAAAGAAAAAAGTCAAATTAAATAGTCAAAGCTGGTGGCGCTGGCGTGTCGCAATCAATTATTCAGATTATTCAAGATGACTACGCATAAACCATTGGAATTTCTCAAGCTGCTGAACGTGATCCTGAATAATGTTTGAGCTAACAAAATCTAATTCATCAAGCTCAGAAATAGCCTTACGATCATCTGAAATCATATCGCTATAATAATCAATTAAAGCTTGCAAATATTCCTTAGTAGACTTACGACCAGTCAAGGCAAAGCGCTTCCATGTACGAGAAGAAATAACGTCATCAGCGCGTCCAAGTGGGGAACCACCTAAAGTCGCAATACGCTCAGCAGTTTCATCAGCTTGATTCAAAACCTCATCAACTTGCGGATCAAGCATTTCATGAACTGCAATAAAATCAGCCCCAGTCACATTCCAATGAGCATGTTTCAAAACTAACGCAGCCTCTTGCTCATGACTTAAGCGATTTTGCAAAATCTCTATAGCTTTCTCACTAGCATCTTCATCAAGACCTGGAACTATATGTAACAAAGTCATTTTATCCTCCATAACCTTCGTTAATACAACCTTCGTAATATATAATAGCCGTTGTTAATAAACCTTTGCTATAACATCTTTATTTTACAGCTAAGACTCAGGCTGCGCTCTACGGCGTACTTCAAGAGTAGCAATACGCCTTCCATCAACCTCAGTAACAGTCATATCGTAACCGTCAGCATCATGCAAAACAGCGCCAACTTTGCCCATCGCACCAGTATGAGCCAAAAAATATCCAGCTACAGTTTCATAAGGACCATCTTCAAGCTCAATGCCGGTTATATCTGCAAAATCTTCAATAGTCATACCGCCATCAATAGTGGCAACACCGTTCACAAAAGCAGTTACCTTATTATCATGACCTTGATTCGTTTCAGGCGGTAAATCGTATTCATCACGAATATCACCAACTAACTCCTCTGTCATATCTTCTAAAGTAACAATTCCATCAGTTCCACCATATTCATCAATCACTACAGCTAAATGTATTCCGCGCTTACGCAACAACGACAAACTAGGTAATAATTTTGAAGTTCCAGGAAGACTAATACCCTCCCTTGTTACATCTGCAACTGTTTTTGCATTAGGATCTTTAACATCCAACAAATCACGCACATGCACAAAGCCAATAACATCATCAAAATCTTTTCCAGTAACAGGATAACGAGAATAAGGAAGCTCACGAATCTTATCAGCAGCATCTTTAAGGCTTAGTGAACCCTCTAAGAACTCAACATCAGCACGAGGACGCATAACTTCAGCTACAATCGTTTCTGAAGCATCAAAAACATCATCGAGAATAGTTCTCTCATCTTGACTTAAGCGTTTATTGGAATTTACGAGTACACGCAATTCTTCGTCAGAAACTTCGCTTTCTTTCTCATTTGGATCAAATCCTAAAAGTCGCACTAAACCATTGGTATTCTTTGCTATAAGCCAAATCAAAGGTTTGCAAATCATAGAAACAATATCTACAGCAGGAACTACAGCTCTAGCGATTTGCTCAGATCTTTGCATTGCAATTCTTTTAGGAACAAGCTCCGAAATAACAATCGAAAAATAAGATATTACCAATGTTAAAACTATCGTTGTTAAAGGAGATGCAATATGAGCTGGCACACCCCATGATTTGACTTGAGGAACAATATATGGAGCTATTGCAGATTCACCAAAAGAAGCAGAAAGAAAACCTGAAAGAGTTACGCCAATTTGCAATGTTGAAAGAAAAGTATTAGGATCTCGTGCAATTCGCGCCACACGCACCCCACGCGCATCTTGCAACTCCATGCGATCAATTTGTGAAGCTCTCAAACTTACAAGAGCTAATTCAGTAGCAGCAAAAATAGAACCGCATAACAAAAAAATTACAATAAGCAAAACGTTAAAAGCCAGCGCCATACTTGTTATATTAGTGAACTTCGCTACGATATCAACACATATACAATAAAAATCGATTTTTAAATAAGTAAATTTTATATTTTATCTTTAATTTTTCATGACTTTTACTACTTTTACGATTGCCTTACTTTTGCTTCTGGATTCACTAGAATAACATCCTCAACATTTTTAATACTTTATGCCGATTTACTGCCCATGCTTTACTGCCTGTAAAAATATCCGCTAGGAGGAGCAGCTTCAGATATTTTGTCAATTCGCAAAATCACACCCGAACGCCGATTATTATCATTCCCAACGTTTCCAACATCAATATGTGCAATAATATGAATCCATTGATGTTCTTTAACTAACGAAAAATCATTCTTGCTAGAAGAAGAAATCTCTCCAACAAACCCAAATGGTGACATATCTAAAATACAGCAAGACATAAAATGACGAGCAACATAAAATTGGTTAGAGCCAAGAGATCTAGATTTACTTACGAATCCATTAACTATTATTTTATATCCCTTATAACGATTCACATTGTGATCGATTTCGTCATACCAAGCTCCAAAATCATCATTAGAAACAGTAATAGTGCGACTAGCTTGATCAAGACCTCTAAAATTTTTATATCCTTGAAAATCCTTAATTGCTATAGCTCTTCCGCCGGCATATTTATCGAATCCAAAATTTGCATAATCGCGATTTTGCAAAGGAATCACAATAAGTAAAGCAGGGATGCATATTGCAACTAATATACGAAAAGACTCACGTGAAGATACTTTACAAACGTTGAAAAGCGCACAAAAAGCCAACAAAATAAGCATTATTGACGCAATTATTAAATACGGAAAAACGCGAGGCGTTGTAAGAAAAGTATAACTTCCACTAAAAGCAGACCAAGCTATTGATACAGAAAGAAAAAACAAAGACAAACAAAGCACAATCCTAGAAAACAAAGGATTGCGCAAAGACGAATTCTGCGTGATTTTACTCATCTTTCACTCACCTTTTCTAAAGTTTCTAGATTCAGATTGAAAAATTTAAGAAAACTTATGCTAATTACTAAAATCTGATTCGTCCAATTCATCCAACTCGTCCGATTCATCCAATTCGCACGATTCGCACGATTCATCCGATTCATAGCACACCTCCCCAAGCAAAATGAACAAGCAAAGATGCAACTAAGCACAACAAAACAACAGTTAAAGTAAAACGTAAAACAAATTTACCTTTACAATCACTAATAAGCATAAGTGTATTTTTAACGTCCAGCATAGGTCCAAAAAGCAGAAAAGCTAGGACTGAAGATATTGGCAAAGATGCAGCTAAACTTCTTGCAATTACAGCATCGGAACTTGAACACAAAGAACTTGCATAAGCAATTAACATCATTGCAGGTATAGATATAAGCGCAACAGTTGTATTTATATGGGATGCTGGATCATTACCTAACCAAGCTCGTATTATTGATGCAATAATTGAACCAAATAAAATTATTGGCATTAAATGAACAAAATCTTCATAAATATGATTAGCATATGTTAATAATTTCGATCCAAATGAGTTTTGCATACAAGACTCATCGCAAGAACAACAAGACCCATCGCGAGAACAACAACTATTTGAAGAATCTGAATCTTTACAAACACATAAAGTACTTTTATCACCTAGTAGACTCTGTTTAAGAATTGTGCCTTTATGTGGGAATATTACAAAACTCATTCCAACAAGTAGAGCAACAACAATTCCCAATGCAACTCGAATAACAACAACAGCTGGAGCGTCAGAAAAAGCGTACCAAGTAGCTAAAACAGATACAGGGTTCACAACAGGAACAGCACATAAAAACGTTACAGCGGCAGGCAAAGGCAATTTTTTAGCAACCAATCTCGAAAAAGTTGGCACAATAACACAATCGCAAACAGGCATACAAAATCCTGCTATAATCGCTACCAAAAATCCGTCTGAAGTAGATTTAGGCATATGCTTTTCTATAAATTGAGTCGTCACGAAAGTTTCAACTGCTGCAGAAACCAATACTCCAATAAGCGTAAAAGGCACAGCTTGCAAAAGTAAACCTGCTATTGCGCGAATTGTAGTGTTTATTGCAAATCCTGTAAATCTAGCTTGTAAAGCAGGCGCAATTGCAATAAGTATGGCTATTATAGGTACGCCAAGAATCACATATAAATAATGCGCAGAACTTGTTTTTTGCATATCCTGTTTCATGTCTAAACCATTTTCACAAATAAACTAATAAGCCAACGAACTAAATCAAACTAAACCAAGCCAACAAACCGAACTGAACCGAAAAACCAGCCAAACGCGAAAATATTCTTAAATCTCAGTAAGACAATACTTTCAATATCAGCAAGATAATATTTCAACTAATCCGTCACTCATTCGATATCTAGCTCCAACAATCATGAGCTTCTCACTATTCATAGCTTCACGAATAACTTCAGATTTATCACAAATACTCATAAGTACATTACTAACGTGAATACGCTCAATATCATCAGTTTCCAAAGAATCCTCAATTCCAGAAACTGCAGCAGGGCCTAAAGCGCGCAATAATATTGATTTTGAAGATTCAATAGCTTCGTATACATCATCTTCATCAATATCTTTAATAATCTTAGAAACTTCTGGCAAAACAGCTTTTACAGCGCCGCAATTCTCGTGACCTAGTACAACAAGCAATTTAACATGCAAATCACTCACAGCATATTCCAAAGAAGCTAAAACTGCATCATCAACAACTTCGCCAGCACTTCGAACAGAAAATATATCTCCTAAACCAGCATCAAAAATAAATTCAGGAGCAACTCTAGAATCAGCACAAGAAAGCACAACAACATTAGGATTTTGACCGTCAATAAGTGATTTGCGAGTTTCGATATCCACGCCAGAATGTAGCGATTTACCTTCCGCAAATCTGCGATTACCTTCGAGAAGTGAAGTCAATATTGATGTTTTTAACACAGCATTTTGCTCAATCAAATTATTTTGCTCAATAAAACTATCTTGCATAATCACCTCTAAAACGTAAATCAAAACAAGCTTTCATTACCAACAATATTGTATATTCACAAATGCTTTTCACAAAAGATATTAAGACGTTGAAATTCACTACAACAAGACTACAAATTCACTACAACAAGGCGATTACACAAAAAGTTACGATAAACAGCAACAAACAGCGACAAACAAAATATGGGTTATTCCCCAAAAATATAAACAGCAACAAACCAAATATAAGAAAACCTTCACAAGCTAAGCAAATAGCAATGTGAAGGCTTTCTTTACTAAACAAACAGTGAAATCATCCAGTATTTTGCAAACCGGCAGCCACACCGGAAACAGTGCACAAAATAAGGTAGATGAACTCAGCTTGCTGACTTTGACTCAGCTCTTCTTTATCAACTTTATTGCGCAACTTATGCAATGCAAGCGACTGAATTACAGACAAAACATCCACATAAGGCGAGCGCACGCGAATTGCTTGACCGAGCACGTGTCGATGTTGCAAAGGCCACTTATCATCAACAATTTGCAAAACCCACTTACGAGTCAATTGCATTTCTGAAAGCACTTTATCGCTCAAATCTTCACGATCTCCCAAGCTTAAATACATACGAGCAATACGCTCATCTGTTTTAGCTAAAGACATCTCAATATTGTCAATAAAAGTACTAAATAACGGCCACTCTTCATATGCTGTGCGTAATGTTTGTAAATCGCCAAACTTTTCACATGCTGTACCTAATCCATACCAAGCAGCCAAGTTGATTCGAGCTTGAGCCCAAGAGAAGACCCACGGGATTGTTCGCAAATCATCCAAAGATTTCGCACCCAAACCACGTTTTGCAGGACGCGAACCTATAGGCAATAAGCCAATTTCACTCAAAGGAGTGACAGTTGAGAACCACGGCGCAAAATCTGAAGTCTGCAGCAAATCAAGGAATCTTTCATGAGCTGCAACATCAAGCTTTTGAGCCATATTCGCATACTTATGAGTCATATCTGTATTAGTCTTCTCTACGCTTGGCGAAGACTGCAACAATGTTGCAGCTGCAACAGACTCAACATGGCGAATTGCTAAAATAGGATTACCGTAACGAGCAAAAATAACCTCTCCTTGCTCAGTAAGCTTAAATCGGCAATTTACAGAACCAACAGGCTGCGCAAGCACAGCACGGTTAGCAGGACCGCCACCACGACCAACAGCACCGCCACGGCCATGGAACAAAGTCAAATCAATATCGTGCTTCTTAGCCCACTGAGCAATTCTCTCTTGAGCGCTATGCAATGCAAGAGTTGCAGAAGTAGGTCCAGCATCCTTAGAAGAATCAGAGTATCCAAGCATAACCTCCATCTTGCGACCGGTTGCCTTTAATCTAGCTTGAACCTCAGGAATCTTAATAATTTCTTCAAGAACATTCACAGAATTTTGCAAATCTTCAAGTTGTTCAAATAATGGAATCACGTCAATAGTCGGAGCATCCTGAGGATGAGCAAACGCAAGACGGTTCAACTCAAATACATCACGAACATGTTGAGCTGATTTTGCAAATGAAATAATATATCGGCGAGCAGCACGCATACCATTACGTTTCTGAATTGCTCCCAAAGCGCGGAAAGTATCAAGAACCTCACGCGTCATCGGTTGCAACGGACCTCTCTCGCCATGCAACCCGTGCTCACGAATATCTTCTAGAGCGCGAGAATGCACAAGAGAATGCTGACGGAATTCCATTTCCACCATATGGAATCCAAATGTTTGAGCCTGCCAAATCAAATCCTGTAACGGTCCATAAGCAGCACGTGCATCACCTGCTTGTGCAAGAGAACGCTGAACTATATGCAAATCTTCAATAAAATCTTCGCAAGAATGATACATTAAATCAGTATCTCTTCGAATAGTTCTATTCAAACGATCTGCCATTACTAGCATTACAGCACGATGAGGTTCGCTATTAGATACATCAGACGCGCTCTCTGTAAGCTGCTCACTCATTTCACGCTGACGATTCCAAAGCTCTAGCAACTCAACGCTTGGCGGAGTTGTACGAGTTTCCATTGTTAGACATTTGCCAACTTCACGTGTGCGCTCTTCTAAAACTGCCAAAACGTGATCACTAAACTTACGCGCAACTTGACGACTTACTTTAGCTGTAACATTTGGATTTCCATCGCGATCAGATCCAATCCAACTACCTGGATGGAAGAATGCAGGACAACGCGGAGGAACTAAACCAGCTTTTTTACCAAGCAGCCAATCGTCAAATCTACGATAAACAAGTGGAATAGTATCAAATAAAGTTGCATCAAAAATCTCAAGAATTGTATCTGCTTCTTCAACCGGCGTTGGCTTTTTCAAAGCTATAGGGGAAGTACGAAGTAGCGCATCAATCTCATTATAAAGACGGCGATAATTTTCTCGTTTATCTGATCCACCTAAACGATGATGTTCACTTAAAAGTTTGGAAATTCTGCGGATTTTGCCAGCAACAGCTTTACGGCGAGCTTCTGTTGGATGAGCTGTAAAAACGGGATGGAATTCAAGTTTTGCCAACAATTCCTTA
Organism: uncultured Gardnerella sp.; assembly: GCF_947280595.1. Lineage (NCBI taxonomy): Bacteria > Bacillati > Actinomycetota > Actinomycetes > Bifidobacteriales > Bifidobacteriaceae > Gardnerella > uncultured Gardnerella sp. Next base: position 7,595 of record NZ_CAMYOS010000012.1, read on the forward strand.
GCTTCAGCAGGGCTCATTTCAGTTAGCAACTTGTGATATGCACAAGTCAGCTCATTTACTGGATCTACTGGATTAGAATCAGCAACATCACACTCACGCTGATGCAATACTGAAACTCGGTAATTTTCCTCACAAAGATTTGCTAAATGGAAATAAGTAGCGAATGCACGAGCTAAAAGCTGAGTGTCAGCCAAATCCATACCATTGATTTTCTCAACAGCCTTACTTAATCCATCATCAGCAGTTTCTTGAGCATCTACCATTTGAGCAAAATGAGCTGCACTAGCTTCAACTGCATTCAAACGCACTTCATCAAATACTGCTAATAATTTTTCATCAAATTCGCCCAAAACATCGCGAAGAATATGCAAGCACAAATCCATGTCTTGCTGAAGCGATGCTGGAAGTTCACGCTCCTCAGGACCTTTTCGTCCTAAACCAGACGTCACAATAGTGGCGTCTGCTGGAGTTACCTGTTGATTATGAGTTGTCATCAGACCTCCTTACGCCGTTTTAAGGTTGCTTGGTCATCTAACTTCCGCGGCTCCTCCACGGTTATTGGGTTAGAAGTTGCAAGCCCACAGCCTTTGATACAGCGAGATACCACGTTAATTTTGAAACTACCACAGGACGTAACACAGAATATTCATTTATAAACAAAAAACATCTGCCAAACTAAATAAAACAACTAGGCAACAGGGGTGCGTATACTAAAAAATTGTGAGTATAGCAGAGAATAACACACCAACTGACAGTAGCGACTATAGCGAAGAAAATAGCGAAAACGACGAAAACGATAATATTTTTATCGATAGAGAAAGTTACATTAACAGCAACAAAAGTAAGCAGGAAATTCTTCCTAATGGACACGTTGTTGGAAAACCTTCTGGTAGATTTTTCACTCATGCTATCCCTCTGGATATGGAAGATGTTGAACGCGATTGGGATAAACCTGTTTGCGAAGCTGGAATAGCCGCAAAATCTAGCATTATTATTCGAGTCGGATCTCTTGGCTTAGGCGCAGGAACTGGAAGCTACAGAGTTAGAGAACTTATGCATAGCGTTGGCGAACCTATGGGTGTAAGCGTAAGAGCAGACGTAAACCTCACAGATATTGAAGCCACATGCACTGATAAACATTCACGAATAACAGAGGTAGTTGACTTACCAACAACTGGAGTAAATACAGAACGAATTTGGCTTCTTGAACATTTTGCAGACTGGTTTAATGTAAAACTCGGAAACGATTCCTTATATCACTCAAAAGCATCTGTTTCAAAAGAACTAGTCGATACTTTGCAAGTTTCAGATGACGAAAATGCAATTATTAACACTGCTAAAAAATCTGAAATAAACGCTACTAAACGCGCTGAAGATGAAGCAATAGAGAAAGCAATATCGGAAGAAAAACCTCGCGGAATCTTTGCATTAAAACCTGAGAACACTTATGAAGAACATTTTGAGCATTTAGAAAATTCACAAGATCTTTCTAATAAAAAACATAAACCTCTCACAGTTCGAGAAGTTCACGATAGGCTTGACCTAATTAAAAACCGCAAACCTCTTTATAAACCTTGGTTTGCAGGACTTGCTTCAGCTACAGCATGCGCATCATTCGCATTCCTACTTGGAGGCGGAATTTACGATATGATAGGCGCATTTATTGGAGCTGGAATAGGACACTGGGTTCGTAGACGAATGTTTATGCATCATCTAAATCAATTCGTTGTGACATTCATAGCTGTAGCAGTTGGCGCATTATCATGTATTGCTTCACTTCAACTTATAGGATTATTTGATCCTACTGCACCTTTGCATAATACAGCGTATATAGGTTCAGTATTATTCGTAATTCCTGGTTTTCCACTGATTACAGGCGGTTTAGATATTGCAAAAATAGATTTTCCATCTGGAATACAACGTCTTTCTTATACGCTTGCAATAATTTTGATGGGAACTTTAGCAGGCTGGATGGTCGCAAGCCTAGTACAGTTAAATCCGCAAGGATTCACTCCTTTAGGTTTAAACCCTTGGCTAAATGGCATCTTACGCATGATTACAGCATTTGCTGGCGTGTGGGGCTTCTCCGTGCTATTTAATTCACCACAACGAATGTGTGTTGTTGCTGGAGTTATAGGCGCAATTACAGATACACTTCGTCTTACTATGGTTGATTTCGGTGTTAGCGCAGAAATAGCAGCATTTACAGGGGCGCTTCTTGCAGGGCTTCTTGCTTCTACTTGGAGGTCTATCGTGCGTCACGGATGGGCACCTCAATACTTAGGATATCCTCGAATAAGTCTAACTGTGCCTTCAATCGTGATTATGGTTCCAGGCTTATATATGTATCGCGCAATGTTTTACCTTGGTCAATTTAACACTTTGCCAGCTCTAAATTGGACTTTCCGCGCCTTTATGGTAATAGTGTGCTTGCCAATAGGACTTGCTGTAGCTCGCGTAATTACAGACAAGAATTGGCGTTACGATGTGTGATTAGTACTTCATTCCCATTGCTTCGCGAACTTGATCAAGAGTTTCCTCTGCAATTGCATTAGCTCTCTTATTCCCATCGTGCAAAATATCGCGAATAGTATCCATATCTTTCGCTAATTCACCACGACGTTCGCGATGAGGTGCTAAGAAATTATTTACATTTTCAATCACGTAAGCTTTTAATGCTCCAGCACCAGAATTACCAATCTCTTCTGCAATATCTTTAGGATTCCTACCTGTAACCAATCCAGCAGTAGTCAGAAGTGCCGAAACTTGCGGACGAGAAACTGGATCAAAAGTAATCATTCTTTCAGAATCCGTAGGGCTCTTCTTAATCAACTTAGCAGTTTCTTCTGCAGTCGCTCCCAGCATAATCGAATTCCCATAAGACTTACTCATCTTACGACCATCCAATCCTGGTATTTCTGGAGCATCTGAAAGAATTGCTGCAGGCTCTGGAAATACTGGATTCTTTTTCGCATACCTCTCATTAAAACGACGAGCAATTGTTCGCGTAATTTCAATATGAGGCAAATTATCCTTGCCTATTGGAACTACATTAGCTTTGCAGAATAAAATATCACATGCTTGATGCACAGGGTAAGTTAGCAATAATCCAGTTAAAGCGTGACCAGAGGACTCCATTTCCGACTTTACAGTAGGATTCCTGTGCAATTCTGCTTCTGTAACCAAAGACAAAAATGGCAACATAAGCTGATTTTCTGCGCTAACAGCGGAATGTGTGAAAATCATAGTTTTTTCGGGATCAATCCCAGCAGCCATATAATCGAGAACAAGATTTAATACATTATCTTTAATGTGTTCTGTTGTATCGCGATCTGTAATCACTTGATAATCTGCAATAATAATATTCGTATTAACGCCACGCTCTTGCATCGCAACACGCTCACGAATAGAACCGAAATAATGTCCTAAATGCAATCTACCTGTAGGACGATCGCCGGTCAGCATTGTAAATGAAGAAGGATTAGCTTCCAATTTTTCTAATGTTGCATCCGAGCGTTTTCTAGCAGCCACAAAGCTTGCACTCATCTCATTACCTACAGCAGTTACTTGTGCTTCTTGCGACATATACGACTCCTTGCACATGCAGATTTTACGCTTAAAATATGGCTTTTATCGTAAAAGTTTGCTCAGACAATATATTCAGTTGTGGCACAGTGGTACGCTCTTGTGTGATGAATTGATTGTTACAGAATTTTTAGAGGGGGTCAGATGGGCCGCGGACGACAGAAGGCAAAGCAACAGAAAATTGCCCGTAAGCTCAAATACCTGACGACCGATACGGATTATGACGAGCTCGCTAAAGAACTTAATGCTCATGAGCTCGAACAAGAATCTGTCGATCCACAAGAATCTACTGAAAGCTATGAAGGCAATAGCGAGTATCTAAATGAAGATACTTCATCTTCCAATCAAGATGAAACAGATGATGATTTAGATGAGTATGCTAAGTGGGCTGCAGAATCAGCAGCGAAAGCGATGAGCAATGAGAAGACTTCATCGTCTTCAAACGCGCACTCTCCTATTCACCACCATATTCCTATGCCTGTGCCTGATTTCATGCACAAGCACAGTGAAGATAAGTAGCATAGCAAATATAAGTAGATTAAAATAATAAGTCGCTAATATTGCAAATTTGCTAATATTGCAAATAGCTTATGCAATTAAATTTTGAGGGTAAGTATGCAAACAGGGTTAATTCCCAATATACTTGCCCTCATTAAATATTTACGCTTACTAACATATTGACAGCTTACTAGATAGTGACAGCTTTACAGATATTTACGCTTACTAGATATTTAATATTTACGCTTACTGCTAAAGACATAAAGCTAATTACAAAAGACATAAACCTAATTACTTTTTGGATATACCACACAAAAAACTTGAGATATAGCACACAAAAGCTTGAGATATAGTCCAAAACCTATATGCCAGTATCTAAAGGTAAAAAGTCGCTTAGATTATCTCGCTCTCCAACTGCACTTATATTCCCAAACTCTTTTTCATCTTCCCAAAAAGTTATGCCACAAGCTAAACGCAACCACACATCCGGATTAAGTTCAATAACATCTGGAGGAGTTAAATTATGCGGATCTGAGATAGGACCTTTCAGAATTTTCACAGCTCCCCACGGAGCTACTCTAACTTCTACAGATCCTCCCGGCACGTTATTTTCAAGAACATATAAAGAGTACCTAACTGCCATCGCTTCATCGTTTTTAGAAATTCCAATCGCATTGCTGTTAATAGATTGCAAATTTGAAGAAGTTTGCATATAAGACTTTGCTTTATCTTCCCATAATTTAAAGGATTTTTTGCCACGACTTATATCTTTTTCACGTATAACAGTCATATTTGAATTATCTCACTGAAAATTAAGTTTTAGCTAGTTTTATTGTGAATTATTCTTAGTAAGGGTTTGGGGTTATGCTATCATCTGACAATGAAAACGTGTGCATTACCGTATTCCTTTGATTTTGTACTCATTCAAAGAGAGCACACTCAGATGCGGCGGCTATCAAAACCGAGCACACACTTTAGTAAATAAACAAACGGCACAAGGAGTCAAATATGACTAAACACGTCGCGCCGAAAGCCAAGACTACTGCGACGGCATTTGCCAAAGAAATTCAAGAGCATCTCAAGTACACTCAGGGTGTTACGCCAGAGCAGGCAACTACGGCAGATGTGTATGTTGCCGCATCGGTAGCAGTTCGTCGCCATTTGATGGACTCTTGGATGCAGACACAGCATGACATGGTTAATGGCAACACCAAGGCTGTAGGCTATTTAAGCGCTGAGTTCTTGATGGGTAAGCAACTTGAAAACGCTTTACTTAACGCTGGCCTTACAGATCAGTTCAACAAAGCTGTTACAAAGCTTGGATTCGATCCAAAGGCTGTTATCGATGCTGAGTATGAGCCAGGTTTAGGTAACGGCGGTTTGGGTCGTCTCGCGGCCTGCTTCATCGACTCGCTCGCTTCTATTGGCGTTCCAGCATTCGGCTACGGCATCCAATATCGTTACGGCATCTTCAAGCAGCGCTTTGACGAAGAAGGCAAGCAGGTAGAAACACCTGATTATTGGCTAAACAATGAAGAGCCATGGGGCCACATTGATTATGGTCGTGACCAGCGCGTCAACTTCGGTGGTGAAGTTGTAGAAGAAAACGGCAAGCGCGTGTGGAAGCCAGCTTGGTCTGTTCGCGCAGTACCAGTTGATTACATGGTTCCAGGATACAATTCTGGCCGCGTGAACACTCTTCGCTTGTGGACCGCTAAGTCTTATGACGAATTTGATTTGCTCACATTTAACAAGTCTGATTATTTAGACGCTGTTAAGCCACAGGTTGCAGCAGAAAATATTTCTAAGATTCTTTACCCAGAAGATTCAACTCCAGAAGGTAAAGCTTTGCGTCTTGAGCAGCAATACTTCTTCGTAGCTGCTTCTATTCACGATGCAATCCGCGTATTCTACCCAGGTCAAGATAAGCCGGATCTTACAACCTTCCCAAGCAAGATTAACTTCCAGCTTAACGATACTCACCCAGTTATTGGTATTCCAGAGCTTATGCGCGTTCTTATGGACGAGTACGACTACGATTGGAACACCGCTTGGGGTATTACCACAAAGACCTTCAACTACACTTGCCACACTTTGCTTCCAGAAGCTTTGGAAGTATGGCCAGCCAAGCTTATTGGCGAACTTTTGCCACGTCACCTTGAGATTATTCAGGGTATTAGCGAGCAGTTCCGTAACGAGCTTCGCGGTAAGGGTGTTGCTGAAGATCAGGTTGAGCGCATGCGTATCGCTACAGACGCTGACGAAAATGGCGAAGGTGCTGTAGTTCGCATGGCTTACTTAGCAACCTATGGTGGCTCTTACGTCAACGGCGTTGCTGAACTTCACTCTGAGCTTTTAAAGGACGTCACTTTGAAGGACTTCTCTAGCGTTTATCCAGATAAGTTCAAGAACGTCACTAACGGCGTAACCCCTCGTCGTTTCGTGCGCTTGAGCAACCCACGCATGTCTGCTCTTATTACTGAGGGCTTGGGTACTGACGCATGGCAAGGCGATTTGGAACTTCTTGAAGGTTTGAAGCCATTGGCTGACGACAAGGCATTCGTTAAGAAGTTTGCTGAAGTAAAGAAGCAGAACAAGCTTGCCTTCGTTGATTTTGCAAAGCAAAAGTATGGCTTCGAAATCAACCCAGACACAATGTTCAACACCATTGTTAAGCGTTTGCACGAATACAAGCGTCAGTCCATGAAGATTCTTCAGGTCATCTCCACATACGCTGGAATTAAGAATGGCACAATCGACGTAGACAAGATGCTTCCACGCACCGTGTTCTTCGGCGCTAAGTCTGCTCCAGGCTATGCTATGGCAAAGCTCACGATTCAGCTCATTAACAATGTTGCTCGCGTGGTGAATAACGACCCAGCATGCAAGGGCAAGCTCGCTGTGTTCTTCCCACCAAACTACAACATCGAGTTGGCAATGAACTTGATTCCTGCCACCGATTTGGATGAGCAGATTTCTCAGGCTGGTAAGGAAGCTTCCGGCACCGGTAACATGAAGTTCGCTTTGAACGGTGCTTTGACTGTTGGTACTCTCGATGGTGCAAACGTTGAGATTCGCGAGCGCGTTGGCGCTGAGAACTTCTTCCTCTTCGGCATGACCGTTGACGAAGTTGATAAGCTCTACGCTGAAGGCTACGATCACGGCGGCTCCCGCAAGTACTACGAGTCTGATCCTCGCTTGAAGACCGCTGTGGATATGGTTGCTGACGGCACCTTCTCCAACGGCGACAAGAGCGTGTACGAGCCACTCGTCAACGATTGGCTTACCCACGATTACTTCATGGCAATGGCTGACTTCAGCTCTTACATGGATATTCAGGCTCAGATTGAGGAAACTTACCGCGATCCAATGAAGTGGGCTCGCATGGCAGTTTTGAACGTAGCCAACTCTGGTTACTTCTCTTCTGACCGCTCTATCGAAGATTACCTCGATCGCATCTGGCATACTGGAGCTCTTCCAACAGCTGAGTAAGTGCATATAGCGCTGTAACTCAGATTTATTGAGCTACTAGAAAATTACTAGATAAACTTAAGGGCAGTGGAATTTAATATTCTGCTGCCCTTTTGTGAATTTTGAAACGTTATATGTTTTATATAAGTTTATAAGTTTATAAATTTTAAGTGTCGAAATATTTAAGTTTTTATTATGCACAAACAAATAACGGTAGACATCCACTGACATCTACCGTTATCTTATATTTCATACGATATTGAATTTACTCTTCAGTAGCAGCTTCTTCACTTGTTGTTTCTGAAGCTACTTTCTTAGGTGAAGTACCTAAATCAATTGGCGAAGAGCTATTCTCCCATGGCTCTTCCCAAGGATCATAATCAGGATTATGACGCTTATAAACATAATATGCGGCAACACCTGCGAGCAGTGCTCCGAAGAGCAGTGCAAAGAACTTCCAACCGCCAGAGGATTTGTTCTCCATGATGACTCCTTCCGGTTTATGCTGACCTGCTCGTCCAAGTCAACGATTTCTACCACGATTTCTCGCTTATGTTTAATAATAGTAACTTTCCGTGACACTAGTAGAAATTTTTCAATATTTTTTTACATTTGTGCAGTCAACTAGTTAATGTTTATTTTATGGGCAATTTCTCTGTTAAAAATTTATTAAAAAAATTAAAAGCTGATAGCAAAAGTACAACATACATGCTTATTTACGCATGTGTCTTAGTGTGGGCAATTGAAATTATTTTATACGTTTTTTCGAAAGATTCTTATCAATTATTTATAGAAAACACTGCTTTCGTGCCTTCACTCGCTTTCAAAACGAGCTGGACTTGGTTCACTTCTATGTTCGTTCATTCCATTTCTATAGAACACATATTTTTCAATATGCTTTGCTTATATTCTCTAGGCTTGGAGCTTGAGAGATTTTTTGGTAGATTAAAGTTCTTTTTCTTATACGCTTTATGCGGATTAGGCGGCAGCGCAGCAACGATTTTATATTGTTCCATTACCAACGACTGGAATATGGCAGCTTACGGCGCTTCAGGGGCGATTATGGGGCTTATAGGAGCACTTCTAGTTGCACAATGGAAGTTAGGTCAGAATATTAAAGGAACGCTTATTTGGATTGCTATTACTTTAGCTTTACCTATTATTATTCCTCGCATTGCATGGCAAGCACATCTTGGAGGACTTGTTGTTGGAATTGTTTTATCAATGCTTTTAGTAACACATAATCCTATTTTGAAAAATTGTTCTTTTAATAAACGATTCACTATTTATTCTTCAGCATTGCTAATTATTCTGTTGGCAATATCTATGTTGTGCTTATTTGTTTTTTAATTCGATATCAAACAAATTACACGCATGTAGTTTTCCACAGATGTGCACAAAAATGTGGATAACCTGGGCATAAGTTGGGTATAAATCCACAAAATGCCCAAAAGTTATCCACAAAGTTATGCACAAACGTTGATAACTAGCACTTTTTAGCGCTGTGCGCATGTGGATAAAAAGTTATCCACATTTTAACGAATTGGTGGATTACTTTTTATAGCGCTCTAGAATACGCTCAGCTACAGTTAAAAAATATCCCCCAAAATAATAAAAATATCCAAAAATAGCCAAGAAACAACAAAAATAAAAGCAGCGTTACAGCCCAAAGCTGGTTATTTCGAGATATTTCGGATTATTTCCCAAAAGCACAATAAACCTAAAATATAAAAAGCGCGCCACGAGAACCACTTAACTCACATAAAGATGAGCATATGACAAACGCAGCACGTTTTTCAGTGAATTTTAAACTACTAATTTTCTATAGGCAATTTGCTCATATCAAAAGGCTTTTCAACCAAATAGTAAGCATTGTCGTCATCTGGAGCTGGAGCAAACTTCACAGGCTTACTTTCTCTAGTTGGAATAAAAGGATTAAATAAAGACATACTGTTTACATCCTTCGGAGGAATATTTATTTGAGTTTTCTTATATAACTTAGGATCTCTTCGTAGAATAAACGGTCTATTCATATCTGGCTCATGTTTGCCAACACCTTGGAAATAACCGTCAGCTTCCAACTTCTTCAAATCTGCTCCAACAGGGAAAATCACATAAAAATCAGCCATTCTAAAACTCATTTTATGGTTATATTCTGGATTCTTTTTATTTTCTTCCTCGTTCTCGTAATTTTTGTCAATCTTTCCACCAACGCAAGAATAGCCAGTAATTGGATCAAACATCGAATTACCACAGAATTCTTCAAATCCGCCTCGATAAAGCTCTACAGCTCCAGTATCTCCGAATATGAGATGATTCTTCATCCAACTCTTTTCTCCAAGAGCAGGATTCAAATCACAGCCCATAAACGTCTGATTTGTAACACACATATTCAATTCATTATTTAGGCCAAGACCTTCAAAACTAGCAACATTATCTGCTTTACGTAAATTCAAATAATCTCGCTCATGAGAACCATGCAATTCAAGCATTTTCATATTAGTTCCCGGATACTTAATTTTTGAAACAAAATCAAGACAATCACCTGAATTAGTACACCACAAACCATCAAAAGGATCAAAGTTCTCAGCCAAATATACTGTGCTGCCGTCAAAATCTTTGTCCTCACTTATAAACATTTTCTTATCAACACCTGCGCCAAAATAAAGCGTAACAGTGTCACTATTAGTTTGTGAGCCAAGAGAAGGATTTGAGCCTATAATCTTACCAATATTTTTACGAGAAGATAATTTTGGAACTAAAGATATATTCTTAAATCCATATTTACTCAATATATCTTTTGCTTTATTAGAATCCATTCCATATAAATCTGCTGGAACTCCCCTACCCTCTGAGCCAACCAACACGTTTATAACACGTTCTGAATGCTCGATAATTGGGTTTCCCGGCATTGGATAAGACCCAACGATTTTACCTGGTTTTGTAGCAATAGCTTTATGAACTTTTACAGGAACTTTCATACTCTTTAAGACTTTTAAAGCTTTATTTAAAGACATTTTATTAACGCCTTCAGGCACACCAGGTCCAAGAGATTCAACTACTGTAACTTTGCGCGAACGATCTACTTTTTCGCCCTCTTTTACTCCTTTTACTTCAACAAGATCGCCTTTTTTAAGAGGAGAAACTTTTTTAACTACCTTTACAGGAAGACCATATGACGATAACTTATCCGCCATTTCTTTCGCGCTATCAGCTTTTAGGGCAGGAATCACAGATTTTTGGAAAACTACATACGCAACCGCGCAAACTATAAGTGCTACTACAACAATTCCTATAACAATAAATTTCCATATTCCAAATGGTTTACGCTTTTTTGAATTATCAGAATTATTTTGTACATTATCAGAATTATTTTGTGAATCTAAATTTTCATTAACACTATCTTCAATTGCAACTCCGCAATTATCACAGAATTTACTATTTTCTTCTAGCTTAGATCCGCAATTATCACAGAAATTCATCTTTTCTCTCTTCTAAAAAAACAATAATTAAACAAATACGCATTGACTATGTAACTTTAATCATAGCCAATGCGTTAAATACATTAAATTTTTTAAATTGGAGTGTAATTAGACATTCTCTGCAAGAATGGTATATTTGCTGAAAGCCACGGGAATATCCATTGCATCAAAATCATTATAATAAGCAAATAGAGCAGAACTTGAAGTACTAAACGAATAAATAAGATTCCAGGCTGAAGCCTAGCTATGCCTCCAAAAATACTAGCATCAGGCTTTTTAACAACTCCTTCACGAATCTTTTTGCGCAAAGGCCAACGCCAAGCGGCAGCGCCTGCTATAAAAACAATCACATATAACACAGAAACAACAATCATTGGATTAACCAATGAATCGAGATGAGAAATAAGAGATTGCTGCTCATTGTTTATAAAACGGACATGGCCACTTTCATCAACCGTTGAAAGCTCTTTAGGTATACCGTCAGAAACCTTAGCCCAATAATCAAATTCTCCATAACTAATCCAACGGTAAATCGGTGTTGCATACTTTGGCTCACACGTTGTGAGAGTAATCATACGCTTGACTGGCTCTTTATCTGGATTTTCAGGATTCGGAGCAATAACCTCAGTGTGATCAGGAGTTACAATTTTATGAGTAGTATACCTATACACAAACCAATAATTTTTTGTACGTATTATTATTGGATCTCCTGGAACAAGTTTATCGACATCAATCAATGCTTGTCCGTAACCCTCACGGTGACCGGCAACAGCAAAATTGCCAATTTGACCAGGTAATTGAGTGCCCTCATAATGACCTAAGCCCAATCTATTAAGAATCTGAACAGTTGATCCTTCAATAATATTTCGTTCCCACTGATTTCCAAATCTAGGAACATACGCACGAGCAAGCAATTCGCCTACTTTGACTTTTCCTTCTACAGGAGGCTCACCAGATTGGCGCATTGCAATTTTCGTATTATTCCCTTTATTAGGGTTAGTCCAAGAAACTGATGTACGCACAGCAACTTGAGCGTGTTCAGCTTGCACTCCAGTCCACCATAATTGCCAAACAATATAAAGTATGCAAATTACAGCAAAAGCAATTAGAAGTTCTCCTAATACGTTTATGGCTTGCCAGAAAAATCCTGTGCTTTTCTGAACTTTAGCCTGAGGATTTTCTTCATCAGTGCGATAGTGCTTCATGCCACCCCTTTATTGCTATGAGAATGATGCTGTGAACCAAAAGTATCCATATTCGTTCCGCGTGGAACTCGTGCATACCTAAGCGGTTGCAGCAAAGCAGAAGATTCAGAGAAATGCAAATTCTCCTTTTTTTCTACTTTCCACCCTAATCCAAAAGCATTTACGTAGTCCTTATATGTAAGAATTGCCGGAGAATTATCCAACGCTTCTAACATATCGTCAGTAGAACCAATAGCAGATATTTTATATGGTGGTGAGTACTGATGACCCTGCAACATTAGAACATTTCCAATGCAAATAACAGCGGAATTAAATAAAACTCGCTGTCCTTGAATTGTCATTGCTTCTGCGCCGCCGCGCCATAAAGCATTCACAACTGCTTCAATATCTTGTTGGTGTATTACGTAATCATTTATATTTGGAGAACTTCCAGATCCATTCACTGTTGATTTCCATAAAGGCGAATCATTAAGAGTAACAGTAATACCAGGACCTTGTATTTCAGGCAATACAGTGCTGCTTATATTTGAATTAGAAGGATTATTTTCATTATTATTATCTAACGTCTTATTTAAAAGAGTGACCTTCGAATCTAATTTTTTAACTTCTTCTCTAAGTTCTTTCGCTCGTTGAGAATTTCGCTCAACCATTTGACTAGTATCTGAAGTTACAAAGGCTGTGCGATTCACTCGTTGATTTGTGACGAATAAGAAACCCGTTAATGCAAGAGCAATAGCAACGCTGCTTAGCAAGTGTTTTTTTGCTATATGTTTTCCTGTTTGCTTTGACATAATGACTTGTTTCTTTCTGCGTTCGAGTGTAACTATTATTATAGCGTGTAGCCTATTGATTGGAGAGTTACAGTTATGGCTGACGAAAAATTAGATACGTTAAACACGACTGCAGCTAACGACGCTGCCGTAGCAAGCGATAATAGTGATGAGGAATCTCATGACGATTTTTATGGCGTCCCTATGGATAAGGTAGAAGCAGTATTAAATACTACTGCAGATAAATCTACTTTGACTCCACAGATGCAACGTATGATGCAGCGCCAAGCTGAAAATACGCGCCGCGTTGAAGAGAGCATTAAAGGTACTAAAGCTAACGCAGGCTGGTTTGTGCCTCTTTTCTGCAGCTTAATGATAATTGGATTATTGTGGGCAGTTATTTTTTACTTGACTGCATCTTATCCAATTCCTGGTATTGGCGCTTGGAACCTGCTTATTGCTGGAGTTATTGCACTTGCAGGATTCTTCATGATGATGCATTGGCACTGATACTTAAATAAGCACTGATACTTAAATAACTATTTATGTTATTTCATAGATAGTTTTAGCGTTGAAGTATTTCTTATAAATTTATGAGATTGCTTCAACGCTATATTTTTATATTTAGAAATATTTCTTATTTCTTTGTTATTTGTTATTGATTTCTTTGTTATTTATTTCTTATTTTTCATTTTCTGGTTTTGCAAAAATTAAAATATGATTATTTTGCGAATCAGTTGTTGCAATAATACGCATTTGCATACCATCTTTAATTCGTAATTTCTTACGCAAAGAATCTACAGACATAGGAAAATTACGTACTACAATACTCGCATGAGTTATTCCATTTAAAGCTTGCTTTAAATCAAGTTTATTCATAGTACAAATATTTGTAACAGCTAACATTTTCCCAGGAAATTGTTTTACAGGATTTTTAGAAACAAAAACATGACTATTTTGTGCTATTTGATTAACTGAATACATATGCGTTAAAAGTTCAAAACATCCAGATTTCATAATAGATGCATTTGGCTCATAAACGTAATTTGCGTATTCTTTTAAAAAGTTTTTTGATTTTCCCACACAAGTTGGAATTGACGATTCAACAGCAGAAAGACCGAACTCGCTAGTTTCAGATTCACTAGCAGATTCACAATCAGATTCACTCGCATCAATTGAATCGTCTAAGAAAACTTCTATGCGAGCAGACTTTAAATCATATTTCGCGCAAAAAATAGTGTGCTGATCATCGTTCACACAATGAATACGAATATTAGTATGTATATTATTATCTAAAACAACAAGTAATTCTTTACATTCATTATTGCAAGAAACAATATGAACTTGCGAAACGTTACCTTCAAAATCAGATATAGTCTTACGCCAATCTAACATTGGAGAAAGTTTAACTATAACAAAATCAGATACATCAAGTAATTTATGTTTTAGTAACAATACATTTGGCGTACAATCCTCAATAGCATAAGTTCGAGAACCATGCGAATCACGTCTTGCAGGGTCTATATAAATCATAGTTGCTTTATGAATCGCATTAAGAGCAATAACACTATCTTCATTAAAGCAATGCACAATATTTTTGCACATAACACTAATATTATGTTGAGCAATACTAGCTAATTCACTCTGTTGTTCAATATAAATAGATTCATCAAACAACTGAGAAAGTATAGTGAAATCTACTCCAAATCCTCCAGTTAAATCCACAAACGTTGAATGATTTTCTGGTATTGATTTAAGTAATTCTCTAGTTAAAGATTTCTTATATTCTGCAGTAAATTGTGACGAACATTGCTCTAAAGAAAGATGAACTGAATATATCACATTTTCTAAAGACGCCCATAGCGGCAGCTTTTCTGATGCGATTTTCCGCCCTGCGATTTGATTAACAGCAAAAACAGTATCTACTTTAGAATTTTTCGATGCTTTCAGAGCAGCCACATCAGAAGGCAAGCTCAAATTATCCTCAATAAATTTAAGCGTCTGAGGATTAGTTTGAACTACTTTTTGAGGTTTCTTTAACTCTAAAAACATAATTTATTCTTGCGTAAATATCTCCTTTAAGTTTTACTCAAATTCGCACAATCTAATTTCCATTGCCAGAAGGCGTTTGAGATCCGGAATGATTTCCGTTCGGATCAGTAGGCGTAGTTGAAGCAGACGGAGTAGTAGTAAGAGTAATCTGAGAACCCTTTTCTAGCTTAGTTCCTTCAGCTACAGACATTTCAGTAACAATGTCATCATCAGTCGCACCGGCACTTAAAATAACCTTAAATCCTCTAGATCCAAGAATCATCTTTGCCTGTTTAACTGTAGTTGTTCCAAACGCAATATGAGGAACTTCAACTTTTGAACTTCCTGAAGAAACATACAACTTAATAGAACTATGCGGCTCTACAACGCTACCAGAAGAAGGATCTAAACGTATTACTGAACCTTCAGGAACAGAATCTGATTCCTCAGTTGTAGTGTCTGTGCTAAAACCAAGACTCTGCAATTGGCTAATAACACTATCTTTAGGATGACCAACCATATTGTCAGGAACTTTAGTCATTCCAGAAGAAATATAAAGTGTTATAGAAGAACCTTTATCTGCAAACGATCCTCCAACTGGATCAGTTCGAGTTACATGATTCTTCTTAACATCAGAACTATCTTCCACACAAACACTAGATACCTTAAATCCTGCTTTAGTCAATGCTTTACGAGCATCTTCTTGACTTTCATTAGTTACATCAGGAATCTTAGTAGATTGCGGACCAACAGAGAACCAAAGAATTACCTTCGATCCAACAGCAACACGCTCCCCTCCTTTAGGAGATTGCTTTGTAAGAGTTCCTTCAGGCTGAATAGACTTAGTATCTTCACGAATATCTGCTATCAAGCCAAGCGCACGAAGTTTTTCTCTAGCAGCATCTTGAGTAGTAGATTCTCTAAAAGTTGGAACAGTAACTTCTCCAGTATTACGCCCCTGTATGAGCACAATTACCAAACCGAGTATAACTGCAAGAGCTACAAACACGCCGATTATAGAGCCAAGCACTACCTTCTTTCTATGCTTAGCTTGAACGGCTGCACGCTGAGCTGCTCTAGTAGTAAATGTTCCTGTATTATTTGAATCCTCTCCATATTGTTCTATAGGATTAAAACTCTGAGTTGATGCTGTGTCTATTGCACTCATGGTTTGAGTAGCAGACATTTCCGCTTGCTTACGAGATTTTATATTCGCGAGATCTGTTAGCGGATTAAATGCTGCTGCAGCTGGCACACCGCCATTCATAAAAGCAAGAATATCATTCTTAAATTCTGCAGCAGTAGCATAACGATTTTGACGATCTTTAGCCATTGCCTTAGCGCAAATTTTATCCCACATAACAGGTAAACCTGGCACTAAGGTACTAACAGGTGTTGCAACTTCAGAAACATGCTGGTAAGCGATTGCAACAGCAGAATCGCCTATAAAAGGCGGTCTTCCAGTAAGCATTTCATACAATACGCATCCTGCTGAATACAAGTCAGATCGCATATCAACTTGCTCTCCGCGAGCTTGTTCAGGAGATAAATATTGTGCAGTACCAACAACACCTTGAGATTGCGTCATAGTAGTTGCAGAATCATCTAGAACACGAGCAATGCCAAAGTCCATGACTTTAACAATCCCTTGTTCGGAAATCATTATATTTCCAGGCTTAATATCCCTATGAATGATTCCCATTCTATGAGAATATTCTAAAGCATTTAGAACTCCCAACATGATCTGCTCTGAATCACGTTGACTCAACGCTCCATTCATTTTAAGAATATCTCGAAGTGTTTTGCCTTTTACATATTCCATTACTAAATATGGCAAACATTCTTCAACGCCATTTTCGGTTACAACTGACTCTTCTCCAGAATCATAGATATTCACAATATTTGGATTGTTCATTTGAGCAATCGAATGTGCTTCTCTTCTAAATCTAGATAAGAAAATCTCATCTGTAGCTAAATCAGAACGCATTATCTTTACAGCAACAGTTCTGCCAAGCCTGCTATCTTGCGCTATTCTAACTTCAGCCATACCGCCGCGACCAATGAGTTCTCCTAATTGATATCGGCCATTCGCCAATGAAGTTGGCATTGTACTACTCATTGTTGCTCCTTGCGATTATTGGTATCAAAAATATCTATTATATTTATTTTTGTTTGAGGTAAACTTTTTATTCGACGTAGCGGCCTTGAATTCTGCGAATTAAGCACCGATGTTTTATCGTCAAAAGCTGTCTGTTGATCTAACAATCTTCGTTCAATTTTAGAAAGAACTTTTGCAACTATAAGAGCGTCTTGAGGACGATCTTTAGGATCTTTTGAAAGCATTGACATTACAAATTGTCTTAATTGCAAATCAATAGTTTCAGGTAAAGGCGGTACAGGATCATTTACATGTGCAGCTGCAATATCAACTGGAGTAGCTCCAGTAAAAGGCCTATGCCCACACAATCCTTCGTAAGCTACAACTCCAAGAGAATAAATGTCTGACTGAGCAGTAGCTTGTTCACCTTGTGCTTGTTCAGGGGAAATATATTGTGCAGTGCCAACAACCATTCCATCTTGGGTTATTTGTTCTTGATCATTAGAATAAGAAACACCAAAATCAGTGATTTTCACACTACCAGTTTTAGAAACCATAATATTTGCAGGTTTAACATCTCTATGAATAACTCCATGCGAATGAGCTATAAAAAGTCCTCTAGCAGTCTGAATAAGAATTGGCAACAATCTAGTTGGCTCAACAACTTTTTCTTTACGATACAAATCAGCAAGAGATTTACTTGGAACGTATTCCATAATAAGGAATCCAATTCCATCATGCTCATAATAATCAAATAAAGCAGCAATATTAGGATGCGCAAGATTAGCAGAGTTATGAGCTTCAGCGCGTAAACGTCTTAATTTAGCTTCAACATTAGAAGTATCTGTTCTTAAAGCTTTAATAGCAACAACACGACCAAGTTGTATATCAAAGCCTTTCCAAACTTCTCCCATTCCACCTTGTGCTAAGCGATGATCAAGGCGATACCTATGATGAACTAATTGTCCTTCTATAAGTTTCATTTCGTAAGCGCCTCCTTCATCACCTTTTGCATAATTGGTCCTGCTGTTACAGTTCCAAATGAGTGAGAATTATGAATAACAACTGCTATAGCTATTTTAGGGTCTTGAGCCGGAGCAAATCCAATAACCCAACCATTTAATGATTCTTTATGAACACCAATTTGAGCAGTACCTGTTTTTGACGCCACAGGAATATTTGGCAAAGATAAGTGAGGATTACCCTTAGTTACAACAGACTGCATCATATTTGTTAATTTTACAGCATTATCAGCACTCATAACTTCACTCATAACAGTTGGCTTTGTTTGAGAAAGAACCGATAAATCACTAGACCTTACACAATCCACTAACGTAGGTTTCATTAACACACCTTTATTCGCAATTGCAGACGCAACCATTGCAGCTTGCAAAGGTGTAACTACTACATCTCCTTGTCCAATTGACTCAATAGCTAACTTATCAGGCGTTGGCTTAATTGGTATCCTAGATGTTACTGCGCGCATAGGGAAACCAGTAGAATCTGAACCATCAACTGTAATAGAGCTGAAGAATCCAAATTTTTTAGCTTGTTGCGTTATAGCATCAGCACCTAAACTAACTCCAAGCTGAGCAAAAGCAGTATTAGATGAATAAGCTAAAGCATCTTCTAAAGAAATTTTCCCATCATTTCCATTTGCTTGATATACAACATTCATTAACGAGGTTTTAGTTCCAGGAAGAATATAACTTGAGCCAGCAGGAATAATACTGTCTGGCTGATATTTTCCAGACTCTAATGCAGCTGCTGCAACAACAGTTTTGAATATTGAACCAGGAGCATATAATTCAGATATTGCTCGATTAAGCATTGGATTATTAACATCTGAAGTCAACTTATTATAAGAACTATTAACTGAACCTATATTATGAAGAGCTAAATTACTCGGATCATAACTTGGAGTGCTTACCATTGCTCTAATCTTGCCAGTTTTAGGCTCTATCGCAACCAAAGCTCCATCTTTATCTTTAAGTAATTCGTAGGCTAGTTTTTGTAGTTTAGGATCTATTGAAGTTTCTATCGAAGCACCTTTATTTGCTACACCAGTAAATAACGACTTAAATTTTTGCCAGAACAAAGCATGAGAATCACCACTCAATAGTTCATTGCGTGAAGCTTCAAGACCTCTATCTGCACGTTGACTGATAGAAAAATATCCAGTTATAGGAGCGTAAAGTGTTCCTTGGGTATAATATCTTTGATACGCAAAAGCATCTTTAGAAGGCTCTGATTTAGCCAAAATAGTCCCATCAGATGCCAATATTGAACCTCTAGGCGCTCCAAATTCGTTATATAAAGCACGCCTATTACGAGGATCTGAATTTAACGCGTTCGCTCTTATAGAAGTGATTGTCATACTTGATATTCCAAGAATAACAAACAAAATCACTACTGTAGCAAAAAGTTGCTTTAAGCATTTATTCATCACTATCACCCCTATTTGCAGAGTGATTGTTTATATTAAGAGATGGAACTACTAATTCAGGCCATAAGTCATCATCTAATTGCCTATTTTCATACAAATCCGAAGAACCAGAATCCGAATCCGAAGAATCAGAATCCGAATAAGATGAACTCTCATCGCTATCTAAATCATCATAATCTTCGTTTTCTTGTTCTCTATTTTGAGCAGCATCAGCACGCTCTTGTAATTCGCGCTCTCTTAACGCAGCTAAAGCTTCATATTGGAACGTATCAGACATCACAGCAGCTTCAGGCTTATTAGCAGCGTTAGAAATCACAACAAGAATTGCAACAAGAATATAATTAGCTACTAGCGAAGATCCTCCAGCAGCCATGTAAGGCATTGTTAAACCAGTTAATGGAATAACTAATGTAATACCTCCAACAACAGTGAAAACTTGGAAAGCCATTGTAAAAACTAAGCCAGACGCTAATAATTTTCCAAATCCATCTTTAATTTTCATAGCTGTAATAATGCCAGAAGTAATAATTATCAAATAAAGCATCAATATAGCTAGTAATCCAGTAAGTCCTAATTCTTCTCCAACAGAAGCATAAATAAAATCTGAATTAGCTAAAGGAGTAAGAGAAGGATGTCCTTTACCTAAACCTGTACCCATTGTTCCACCAGATGCAAGTCCAAAAAGACCACTTACAATTTGAGCAGAACCTCCAGGGAACCTATTGTAAATTTGCGAATCAAATGGATGTAACCACGCATCAACTCTATATTGAACATGCGCAAATAGTTTTACAGCAGCAAAACATCCTATCATGAATGCTATTACGCCAATTGCAAGCCAACTTTTTCTTCCTGTTGACACATACAACATCGATACGAACATAGCAAAGAACATTAAGGAAGTTCCTAAATCGTGTTGAATAACTAACACGCCCATAGAAATTGCCCAAACTATAGCTATAGGTCCTGTATCTTTCAATCTAGGAAGATGAACTTTAAAAATCTTCATACCACCAACAGCAAGACGATCTCTGTGATTAAAAAGATACGCTGCAAAGAAGAACGATAAGAATAATTTCGCAAATTCACTAGGTTGAAGAGTATGTTGACCAAAACCAACCCAAATTCTCGCTCCACCGATTTCTTTTCCAAAACCAGGAATCATAGGAGATAAAAGAAGCACAATACCAATAACCATGCTTACATACGAGAATCTTCTTAAAATACGATAATCATCAATAAAAATCACTAATAAAATCGAAAGAACTAATGCAACACAAACCCAAATTAGTTGTTTAAGAGCCACATGCGTACCAAGTTGCTTATCAATACGAGCTATCATCGCTGTACCAATAGCAGTCAAAATCAACATGCAAGGTAATATAACTTGACTTGCAAATGGCTTTTTAACTAATAAAACTCCCCATAGAATCAAATAAAGAATCGCAACTAATAAAAGTATTGAAGCGAATTGAGTTGTTATATAGCCATCTATTCGCAAGAACATTTGAATGAATATAATGCTTGCGATCAACATTGAAAATACTAATAACGCTACTTGTCTAATACGAGTAAAAGTCATGAGTTGTGATCCTCCTGACCAGTACCGTCACTTTTATGATTATTATCTTTATCTGAATCGCCATCAGATTTTTGTGACTCTTGATTATTGGAAGAAGACTTACTGCCACTATTACTATCTGAATTATCTTTCTTATCTGAATTATCTTTCTTATCTGAATCTTCAGAATTATTAGATTTAGTATTTTTACCGCTATCACGCAATTTTTCTATTTCTCTAGCGTGCATTTCACGACGAATTAAAGCAGCATGACCTCTAGCTTCAGAAAGACTACTAACAGTAATACCAGTTTTGAGTTGCTCTTGCCAAGATTTATCAAGATTACTTACGATTATGTCAGTTGATTCAACTTCATGAGATAAAGCTAAACCGAATATATTCGTTGGTACACCTTGATAAATAGCAACACGATTATTGTTGCTACCAACGTAATATTGCATTTGAGTCCAAGCATAAACTCCATATCCACATGCACATACAATAATTACAACAAATAGTGACGCTAAAGCGACTCCTATTCTAGTCCAACGTCGACGTAAATGATTTGCTTTATGCGCTTCGTCCTGTTCACGCTTTACAGCACGCGCAACATCAGGATCTCGAGGATCTGTGGAAATTTTCCCATTTTTCTTAGCAACAACAGGTATTTCATTAGTATCTGGAGTATACAAATCACTAGAATCTTCACGAATATGCGATGGCTGAACTAGACGAGTTGCCTGCTCAATATTAGAATTATCAGAAGATTGATCGCTATTTTGAGCTAAAGCTGCAGCTCTTTTAGCAGGCGAATTATCGTCACGCAATGCGGGAGTAGAAGCAACAGCTTTATTAACAATATCTGCAATAGATTCCAAATCTAAACTAGCAGCTCCACCAATAAGAGGAGTTTGATGAGGTAAATCAAAAGCATCAGCATCTAAAGCCAAAGTAGCATCCGCAATAACAGCAGTAACATTATCAGTACTACCTGCACGAAGTGCCATAGAAACAAGTTTTTGAGCACATTCTTCCTGGTTAGAAATAGTGCTCATAACCTCTTGAATAGTAGAATCCTCTAAAACTCCACATAAACCATCTGAGCATAAAAGCCAACGATCAGAAGGATGCGCAACACGTATTGAAATATCTGGACGAGGATCAATATCAAAATCACCCAATACTCTCATAACAACATTTCTTTGAGGATGATTTCGAGCTTCTTCAGGAGTTATGTGACCCATATCAATCAAATGTTGAACATAACTATGATCTGAAGTTATTCTCATAAGATGATTATCTCTCAATAAGTATGCTCTAGAATCCCCCAAATGAGCTAAAACCCAATAACTACTTACAAGAGATAATGCAGTAACAGTTGTACCCATTCCTGCTAATTTACGTTCTCGCTTAGCTTTACCCACTATTGCATCGTGAGCTGCCATAATAGAAGTTTCCAACATATCAGAAACTTTTTTAACATCATTTGGGCGAGAATCTTGTTCTATATGAGCTAAAGATCTAATAGCAATAGTAGAAGCAGTATCTCCACCAGCATGACCACCCATACCATCGCAAATTGCAGCAAGATGTTCACCAGCAAATGCCGAATCTTGATTATTACTACGAACTGTACCAACATCACTTACAGCTGTAGCATACATGAATAAAGTCTTATCTATAGAAAAAGAATTATTATAATTTTCTGATTTAGCTTCTTTTATTTCATCAGATTTATTTTTAAATGAATCTTCGATATTTTTATAATCAGAATCATCTATATTATTATTGGTCATATTTGAATCAGAATGAGCCATATGTATCACCTCAATTCAAACATGGTCGCGCCAATACGCACAGAAGTCCTAGGCTTTAGTACAACTGGCTCTGTTACACGAGCATGACCAATCATAGTTCCATTAGTACTTCCCAAATCTTCAAGAACCCATGATTGAACACTATTGTTGAAATAAACACGAGCATGATGAGATGAAACAAATTCGTCATTTAATACAACAGTATTAGATGCAGATCTTCCTAATGTAACTCCAGACGCATTTAATGGGAATGAAGATCCTGCTAAAGGCCCGTCAATAATAACTAAAAGTGTAGGACCATTATTATGAGGTGACTTGTTATGCTGCTCATCATTTTGCGAAATATTGTTACGAACCTTATTATTAGACTCGGAAGCGTAATTAGAACGCTTATTTTTGTCCATCAACTTCTTTTTACGAGGACTAAAAATTTCAATATCCTTATGCAAAGACCGAATAGCACACCACACAAAAATCCAAAGTAAAGCTAATAAACCATACTTCAGTATTGCAAATGTAAGTTCAGTAAAAATCATGCGCGTGCTCGTCTCTTAGAAGTTCTCTTACTCCTGATCTTGCGAGGAAGCCCAATAGAGTATGCGAGTTCTACCAATGGTAATCGTATTGCCATCAACTAAAGTAGCTGCTGGAACTTGGTGACCTTCAACAAAAGTACCATTCGTAGAACCAAGATCCCTAGCAATCACACCATCTGGAGTTATATTGATATTAAGGTGACGGCGAGAAATACCAGGATCATCAATAACAATATCGCATCCAGATCCACGACCTAAAATAGTGTTATCTTTAGTCAACAAATACTGATTTCCATTGATTTCCAGCATAGGATGATTTTGAGATTGATCTTCTGTAGTAACAGGAACAGCATTACCTTGAACAGATTCAGAAGATAATTGGAAATTGCCTTTTGTTAATTCCAAATCTTCCTCAAAAATAACCACAACAGGGCCAACAAAAGCATAATGCTGACTTTTAGCATATTGAGTAAGATTATCGGCAAGTTCATTTGCCAATGCTTCACTTCCCCATTGCTCAATATGATCAAAATCAGGTGTACTCAACTTAAAACGATACTCATTAGGAGCAACCGTATGATCATGACCAATTGGCATGGCTTCAGAATCAATTTCTCGCTCCAAAGCACTAGAAAGATCTACAGGTTGTAAATCTTTAGAGCCAAATTTGGCGAAGACACCGTTCATTGCACCTTCAACGCTTTTCTCAAGTCGGTCAAGCACGCTCATTATAAACCCTTTCTATCTTTTCAACATAGTACTCGTCACCGGGTACGGTATTCAACATTCCATATTTTTATAATAATTTTTATAATAATTTTTAACTCTCAAAAACAAATATTAAGGTTTATATATCAATATTAAAGCCTTATCAAAGTATTCATTATTAGTTATAGCTTATTCACCTTTTAGCATAGTTAATGTAGTACTCTTAAATAATATGAATACTTATAATAATGAAAATTCGAATTTTAAAAAAGTTATGCAATGCTTTTTGTATTCTATAACGTTTTTACTAGCTGTTGCTTTTCCTATTATAGGTAAAGCAATATTGACAAATCCAAAAGAAATTGCTTATGAAAATTCTATAGTCGCTTTATTCCATAATAATTCTCCACATTTTTTGTATTCAATTTCTCATGTTATAGCAATAATTTTCTCAACTAAATGTTGCATTCTTATATTAGTTTTATTAGCGTTAGCATCTCTTTATATACATAAAAATTATAAAATTACTATTGTTCAACTCCTTATATCATTACTTCCGATGATATACGTTTTTGCAGTTAAATTTGCTGTTCATAGAAATAGGCCAAATATAGGAATATCCGTTCAATTACCTCCAGATCCAAGCTTTCCTAGTGGTCACACTGCTGCAGCTGTAGCAATTTGCACGATGATCATGTTAATTGTTTATCTTAAAAAACCTACTTTCCTTCAATCAGGATTGTTTATAAGTGGATTTGTTGTGATTATTGTTGCAATATCCAGACTTATTGTTGCAGCACACTTCCCTACAGATGTTCTAACTTCAGCTATTATTTATCCGCTATTAGCAACAACTATTTTCTACATGTTTCAAAAACGTGGTTTATATGAATCAATTAAAATCAATAAAATAAATGGATCAGATATATTGAATAAAGTAGAAAACACTGAAATAGAAAACACTGAAATAGAAAACACTAGCGAAAAATAGAAATAACAAAATAACAATAAAAGTAAATATCCTCTCTAACTTTTGAACATCTTTTTGTGTTAGAGAGGATATTTTTCTTTACTAAATCTAAACTAAATCTAAACTACTTATTCGCTAACTCACTACGAATATCTTTCAATAGTGAAATTATTTCTTTTTCGCGAATCTCTCGTTTCTCTTCTTCAGTTTTTTCTTTATCTATTTGCAACAAATTCGCGCTAACTTCTCTTAATTTATTTATAGGAAGAACTATACAAAAATATACAGCTGCAGCAACAATAATGAAGTTCAATAAAGCACCTATAACAGCTCCAAAAGATATTGTTGCTCTGTTAAACGTAATTGTAAGAACACCATTAAGCTCTGGTTTTCCACAAATCATAGCAATTAAAGGGTTAATTATGTGTTTAACAATTGCTGTTACAACTGAAGTAACAGCGCTACCCATAACAACACCAACAGCCATATCAATAACGCTGCCGCGAGAAATAAACTTCTTAAATCCCTTTAACATAATGTTCTAAACTCTATCAGTCATCTCCCAAAGTGAGATGAACTCCTCCAACTAATGCTCCAACAACGTTATAAAGCAAAGAAACAATTACAGAAAGAACAGTAGCAACTAATATTTCAACAACTGAAAATATAGTTGTCGCGCTTAAAACAGCAGGAAGTGAGAATACGTCTGCAAGATTAAAACCATTAGTGTCTAAACCGGTAGAAGATACAATCTGCGTTACTTGATCAAAAACACCAACCATGTTCAAGAACACCCATACTAAACCTGCAGCAATAACTTGAATAATTCCTACAGCAACACTCAGCAAAAATGCTACTTTAGCTATAGACCAAGGATCAACCCTAACTAAAGAAAGGCTCATTCTACGTGCTCGTGGACGATGCGAAGAATGCGCTCTTTTTTTAGTCTGAGAAGAAGCCACTCCTCCAATAGTACGAGGCATTGCACCACCACTATTTTCAGATGAATACGCTCCAGAAGAAGCTGTACGCACTGGTTCATAATCCTCGCTCATGAATTATTCCTTCTCTTATATTTGTTTAGTCAGTACAAGAAGTTTTAATAACTCTATAATGTGCTGATTAAGCCTATTTATTGCTTATTTCTAATAAAAAAGAGTATCAGTCGAAAAGGACGTGCCATTAGACTGATACTCTTTAATTTTCACACTTTATTAAAGTTTATTATTCTTTATTTAAGTGTTTAATAATAATTATTTAATTAAGTATTAAATATTTTTAATTATTAAATACTATTATTATCTGTATCTTCGCTAGATTCGTTCATAGTGTGAGATTCATTTATTTCTTGACTCTCTTTTACTTCTTTTGAATCAAATTCAGAAGATTCTTGATTTTCAACTATCTCAGGATTTTCTTCATCTTTTTCTTCATTACGAGCTATAGAAATAATCTCATCGCCTTTATCTGGCTTAGCAAGTGTGACACCTTGAGTAGTTCTTCCAGTGCGCTTAACTTCATTCACATCTGAACGAATTACTTTTCCAGATTTCATAATTGCCATTACTTGATCTGTTTGTTCAACAATCAAAGCACCAACCAAAGAACCGCGTCCCTCTGCAAGCTGTACAGCTTTAACACCATAACCATTTCTACCTTGCAAACGATATTCTTCAATAGCAGTCCTCTTAGCAAAACCTTCATTTGTAACAACAAGAAGATCTTTACTTGTTTCAGCAGCAACTACATCCATATCAAGTAATTCATCGCCATCTCTAAATCGCATACCTTGAACACCAGCAGTCTGACGACCCATTGGGCGAAGTTGCACATCATCAGCTCTAAACTTCAAACTCATTCCAAGCTTAGAAACGAGAATAATGTCATCTTCTGAATTGCAAAGTGCTGCACCAATAAGTTCATCTATTGGTTCACCAGTTTCTTCATTAGACATTAAGCGAACTGCAATTAAACCACCTTGACGAGGTGAATCATATTCTTGCAAAGAAGTTTTCTTAACTTTTCCAGAACGAGTTGCCAAAACCAAATATTTAGCAACATCATAATTTGGAATTGAAAGAACTGTTTGAATAGTTTCTCCTGGAGCGAATTGCAATAGGTTAGCAACATGCTGACCCTTAGAATCGCGTGAACCTTCTGGCAATTCATAAGCTTTCAAACGATAGACTCGACCACGATTAGTAAAGAAAAGCAACCAATTGTGAGTAGATGTTAAGAAGAAATGATCAACAACATCATCTTCACGAAGCTTTGCACCTTTAATGCCTTTACCACCGCGATGCTGAGCACGATACTCATCAGCCTTAGTTCGCTTGATATAACCTGCTCGAGTTACTGTTACAACAACGTTTTCTTCAGCAATAAGATCTTCAACATTCATTTCACCAGAGAATGGGAGAATCTTAGTTCTGCGTTCATCGCCATATTTTGCAACTATTTCATCAAGTTCATCGCCAACAATTTTGCGTTGACGTTCTGGGCTTGCCAAAATATCGTTATAATCAGCAATTCTACGCATCAATTCTTCATGCTCATCTAAAATCTTTTGACGTTCCAAAGCTGCAAGTCTACGAAGTTGCATAGCAAGAATAGCGTCAGCTTGTACATCATCGACATCAAGCAAATTCATTAAGCCTGTGCGAGCAGTATCAACATCTTTAGATTGACGAATTAAGGCAACTACTTCGTCAATCATATCTAGGGCTTTCAAATAGCCTTGTAAAATATGATCTCTTTCTTCGGCTTCGCGCTTCAAATAACGAGTACGACGATCAATTACTTCAAGCTGATGAGTTACCCAATGACGAATAAAAGCATCTAAACTCAAAGTTCTAGGAACGCCGTCAACCAAAGCAAGCATATTTGCGCCGAAAGTCTGCTGCAATTGTGAATGCTTATACAAGTTATTTAAAACAACTTTTGGTACAGCATCTCGCTTAAGAACAAGAACTAAACGCTGACCTGTACGACCAGATGTTTCATCTCGCATATCCGCAATGCCTTGAATTTTGCCATCACGAACAGCTTCACGAATAGAAGCAGCTAAGCGATCAGGATTAACTTGATATGGTAGCTCAGTAACAACCAAGCACATTCTTCCCTTAATTTCCTCAGTATTAACTACTGCGCGCATTGTAATTAAGCCGCGTCCAGTTCTGTACGCTTGCTCAATTCCCTTATGACCTAAGATAGTTGCTCCAGTAGGGAAATCAGGTCCTTTAATACGCTGAATTAAAGCTTCAAGTAATTCTTCTTTACTTGCTTCAGGATGATTCAAAGCCCAGTGCACACCATCAGCCACTTCACGCATATTATGAGGTGGAATATTTGTTGCCATACCAACAGCAATACCAGCAGAACCGTTAACTAAAAGATTTGGAAAACGTGCTGGAAGAACTGTAGGTTCTTGAGTTTTACCATCATAATTAGGCAAGAAATCAACAGTGTCTTTATCAATATCTCTAACCATTTCCATGGCTAAAGGTGCCATACGACATTCTGTATAACGCATTGCTGCTGCAGGATCGTCACCAGGAGAACCAAAGTTACCTTGACCATCAACAAGCATGTATCGCATAGACCAAGATTGAGCCATACGAACTAAAGTGTCGTAAATAGCATAATCACCATGAGGGTGATACTTACCCATAACGTCACCCACAACGCGAGAGCACTTATTATATCCACGATCCGGTCTATAACCGCCATCATACATAGCGTAAATAACGCGGCGATGAACAGGCTTCAAACCATCACGAACATCAGGTAAAGCGCGCTCAACAATAACAGATAATGCGTAAGCTAAATAAGATTCACGCATTTCTTGTTGCAAATCCATATGCTTTACGCGAGCACCCTTCATTAAGCCATAATCAGTATTATCTGCTTCTTGTGGGC
This sequence comes from uncultured Gardnerella sp., assembly GCF_947280595.1. NCBI lineage: Bacteria > Bacillati > Actinomycetota > Actinomycetes > Bifidobacteriales > Bifidobacteriaceae > Gardnerella > uncultured Gardnerella sp. The sequence continues at coordinate 36,691 of NZ_CAMYOS010000012.1, forward strand.
TTTGTGGCTCCATTGATTCGTCCGGCAGCTGCTCTTCACCATCATTATTGACGGAGTTCATTTCATCTACCAATGTAATTCCTTTTTCTTACGATTCGAAGTATTTTTGCACTTATAAAATATTTACAAATATTTTTAAGATTTAAGCATCAATGAAACGTGCATCATGAGCATTTCGCTGAATGAAAAGTCTACGAGGCTCTACTTCATCACCCATAAGCATTGAGAACGTTTCATCAGCACGAGCAGCATCTTCAATATGAATTTGCTTTAAGATTCTATGATCAGGATCCATAGTAGTTTCCCACAATTCCTGATAGCTCATCTCACCTAAGCCCTTGTATCTCTGAATACCTTCACCCTTAGGAAGTTGACGACCAGCAGCTTTACCTTCTGCTAAAACTCTATCTCGCTCAGCATCAGTATAAACAAAATCATGTGCTCCCTTACTCCACTTTAAACGATAAAGCGGAGGCATAGCTACGTAAACGTATCCTGCAGTAATCATAGGACGCATGTATCTGAAGAACAAAGTCAAATTCAATGTAGCAATATGAGCACCATCGACATCAGCATCAGCCATAATAATAACTTTGTGATATCTAACTTTGCTTAAATCAAAATCTTCACCATAACCGCCGCCAACAGCCGTAATTAAGGATTCAATCGTTTCTGATTTCATCATCCTGTCTATTGAAGCACGCTCAGTGTTCAGAATCTTACCACGCAAAGGCAAAATTGCTTGAGTAATAGGATCTCTACCTTGAATTGCTGAGCCACCTGCAGAATCACCCTCTACTATGAATAATTCGCATTCTTCAGGATTATTTGATTGGCAATCCTTCAATTTATCTGGCATTCCAGCAGTTTCAAAAATAGACTTGCGTCTAGTATTCTCTCTAGCTTTCTTTGCAGCTAAACGTGCACGAGATGCTTCAATTGATTTTTGAATAATATTCTTTGCTTCACTTGGATGAGCATCAAACCAATCACCGAGTTTTTCAGTCATAACTCGCTGAACAAAAGTCTTAGCTTCGGAATTTCCAAGCTTAGTTTTTGTCTGACCTTCAAATTGAGGAGTGGTAAGTTTTACTGAAACAACAGCAGTTAAGCCTTCGCGAACATCGTCACCAGAAAGATTAGTATCTTTTTCTTTTAATATATTCTTTTCACGCGCATAACGATTTACTAAAGTAGTAAGAGCTGCACGGAAACCTTCTTCGTGAGTTCCACCTTCAGTAGTTGAAATTGTATTAGCAAAAGTATGAACTGCTTCAGAATAAGCAACAGTCCATTGCATAGCAATTTCTGCAGAAATACCAATTTCAAGATCTTCAGCCTCAAAATCAATAACATCTGGCTCTACTGGAACAGCTTTACGAGATTTAACTAAATAGTCAACGTAATCTTTAATACCATGCTCGTATCTATAACTCACACTTCTATGTTTATCTTCATTACTAGATTCAGCATCCCCTGCTACTTCATCACCTGCTTCATCAGGCTTTCGCAAATCAGTTAAGGAAATTTTTAATCCCTTATTAAGAAATGCCATTTGCTGGAATCTAGAACGTAATGTTTCAAAATCATAAATAGTAGTTTCAAAAATTGCAGCATCCGGCCAAAATGTAACAGAAGTACCAGTTGATTCACCTTCTGCCATTGGCTCACCTTTAGCTAAAGGAGCAGTTGGATGCTGATTTATATAAGTTTGAGTCCAATGGAATCCTTGACGTCTAACTTCAATATCTACTCTTGTAGAAAGTGCATTAACTACAGAAATACCAACACCGTGAAGACCACCTGAAACAGCATAACCGCCGCCGCCAAACTTACCACCTGCGTGAAGCTTAGTCATAACTGTTTCTACACCAGAAACACCTTCTCCAGGTACTTCATCAACTGGAATACCACGTCCATCATCAACAACTCTAATTGCATTATCTGGCAAAATCGTCACTTCAATGTGAGAAGCATAACCAGCTAAAGCTTCATCAACAGAGTTATCTACGATTTCATAAACCAAATGGTGTAATCCTCGAGGACCTGTTGAACCAATGTACATACCTGGACGAATACGCACTGCTTCTAAACCTTCGAGCACACGAAGATCACTAGCATCGTAATGTTCAGGAGCAAGCGAATCATCAAGTTGAGCATCATCTAACTTATGCTCATCATTGATTTTCTCTATCGAATCGTCTTCCATATTTGACAACTTCGATCCCTTCCCGTATTGCCTCGCAAAATATGCTATTCACAAGGTCGATACACGCTAGAAAGCACATAAAAGGGGGTTCTAGCGATTGAACTATAACATACGACATTCTACACATATACCCTGACGGCTTAAGAATAAGAGCCATTGTAAAGATTTGGCTTTATATAGCGAAATATAAAGATTAAAATACTAAATAACAATATTAAAAAATAAAACTAGAAACCAAAAAACTAAAACTAAAACTAAAACTAAAAACAAAAACAAAAACAAAAACTAATGTTTTTTATCAGTTGAAATAACTAACTTTATATTTTTAATATTTTTTATACTCTTTTCCTCTATTTTTTTAAGAATAATTTTTTTAGATGAATTAACTAAAAATTTTGTAATTGTATAAGCAGACTGATTATAAGCGCTGATAATTAAAGTTTCTTTATCTAAATCTTCAACTTTGCTAAATTTTGCATTATATTCACCAATAATATTTGGCCATAGCTTATTTAATTTAGAAATTGTAAGGAATTTGTCCCAATTATGATTATGAGCAAATAAGTCTAAAACAGAATTTAATTTGCTAGGATCTCTTCCAGGCTTACCAAAACTTTCCCAAGAATCCTCTTGCTTTTGATCTCGCTTTTCTAATTTTTCTCCCTTATTTTTAATAGGTTCAAAAATAAGTGATGGTAAAACTCTAGTATCAAGATTCAAAATTAAATGTACAGGCTTCTTCATATTCTCTCACCATTGTTTTCTTTACTGCTTACATCATTTGAATCACTACTACTCGAACCACTACTTGAATCACTACTACTCGAACCACTTAAATTTCGCTTAGAAATAACTTCATCGATAATACTTTTATGACTAGAATCAATGTTTTGAATAGTATTATTAAAATTATTTTCACAAAAAACTAATTTAGAAACATCAATAAAAGAATCACTTTTTATAACATCATTTTTCGGTATATCACTTAATGAAGCAACAGTAATAAAAACTTGACCTTTATTACGAATAAAATTGACTATTTGCAATCTACGCGACTCATCTAATTGAGAAAAAACATCATCTAAAATAATAATAGGTTTTTGATTATTTTTATCTTCTAAAGCCTTAAATAAAGACATTTTCAGAGCTAAAGCAATAGTCCAAGACTCTCCATTAGATGCAAAATCTCTAGCATCAAATCCGTCAAGTTCTATAGAAAAATCATCACGATGAGGGCCAATAAGATTACATCCTCTAGCAACTTCACCAGCATAGATACGTTGAAAATGCTCACTTATTTTTGAAGCACAACTTTTAAATAAATAATCACTATTTTTTTCGCCAACAGAAACTTCACCATTTGTATCACGGCAAAAAACGCCATCAACATTACAATCAAGATTACAGTTATTTTCACCATTAGCATCGCTAAAAACATCAAAAACTTCTTCAAAAGAAGGATTATAAATTATATTTGCATTTTGCTTACAGCTAGTTATTTCACTTATAATAGATGAAAAATATTTTGAAAGTTCTTTGATAATTTTTATGCGATTTTTAGTTATGGAAATACCAACTTCAATCAATCTTCCAGTCCAAATTTCCAAACTTGAAAGAGAAACATTTACAGAATTATTTGATAATTGTTTTAATAAAGCAGTTCTTTGCTTAGCAATATGCTTATATTCTTGAATAAGTCTAGAGTATCCAGATATCAGTAAAACTCCAGCTTGATCTAAAAAAGTTCGACGATTAGAAGGATCTCCTAATACTAAAAACTGATCTCTTGGAGTAAAAGAAACAGATGGTATTAAGCCAACGACATCTCGCATATAAATAGATTTTCCAGAATTTATACGAGCGCGATTAGCTCCTCTAGAATTCAAAGTAACTTCATAAGTACAAATTTCGTTACAAGAATCGTTTAATTTTTCATTGTCTAATAAATTCTTATTTTTAAAAGTATTATTTAAATCACTTAAACTATTTAAATTATTAACATTAAAACGAATAGTTGCAGAAGAATTTCCTTTTTTAATAAGTGGAGTTGTTAAAGAAGTTCTATGACTTACTCCAGTTGAAATAACTTCAATAGCTTCAACAATATTTGTTTTACCTAGACCGTTATTACCATAAAAAACATTAATATCAGTATTGCAATCAATTACACAATGATTCCATGATCTAAAATTATCTAGAGCAATAAGCGAAATATGCATTATTCCTCCTAAAAAAAAATGCTAATCAAAATCTTTTAAAACTAATGTTTTTTATATTCTAATATTTTTATTTTATTATTTAATGATTTATTTATTCTTATTTGTTTTCTAAATAAAAATATTTACCTTTGAATGATATTTAGCAGAAAATTTAAGATTATAAATAATCTATTAAAACATCATTCAAAGGCTAAGAATCTAATATTTTTATTGCTATTTTTATCGTGGAAGCATTGGAACAACAAGATAACGATAAGTTAGAGATTCATCTCCATCTATTTCTTGTTGTCCATTAAATTCTACTGGTTTAACAGCTGTTTTTATCTTCACATGAACGTATGGCTCAGTAATATTATTTAATCCTTCAATTAAGAAATTAGGATTAAATTTAACTTGAATATCTTCTCCATCCATGTCAATGTTAATGCTCTCTTTTGCTTGTGATTCATTTGAATCTCCAGCGAAAAGAGTTAGCTCTTGACCTTCAAATGAAAGAGTAATAGAAGGATCTCTACCTACGACTAGTGAAACTCTTTTAATTGCGTTAATAAGATTTTGTTTATCAATAACAGCGTGAATAGAATATTCTTCTGAGAATAAGAGATCTAAAGAAGGAAATTCGCTATCAATAAGTTGAGCTGTAGTGGAATGATATGAATTTTCAAATCCTAAGAGATTAGGATCTTCAGCATTAAGATTTATTAAAACATTGCTATTATCGTTTAAAGATCTAGATATATCTTTAAGTAAAGTGCCCATAATAAGAGCTTCAGTGTTTATATCTTGTTTTTCTGGAGTCCACTTAAAAGATGCTCTAGATAGCCTATATCTATCAGTTGAAGTCATAATAACAGAATCATTTTCAAAGCGAACATGAATTCCTCTAAGAACAGGTCTTTCATCGTCACGTGAAATAGCTACAGAAGCTTGATTAACTGCTTGAATAAAAGTAGGTGCATCAACTTGACCTAATTTTTCAGGCATTGTAGGAAGATCTGGATATTCACTTTCAGGCATTAGTTGCAAATTAAAAGTTGATTTTCCAGAAGTAATAGTCAAAGTAGTTTCATTTGAGGATAATGTTGTTTTTTCGTTAGGTAGAAGTTTAGTTATTTCGGCTAATAGGCGACCAAGAACTAGTATGCTTCCATCTTCTTCAACTTCAGATTCAATATGGTTTTTGCTTGAAACTTGATAATTGAAAGCAGAAAGGTTTAGCGTACCATTTGATGCTTCAATTTTTAATCCAGCAAGAATAGGGTTTGCTGGTCTAGAATCTATGATTCTTGTGGTCCAAGCTACTGCGTCTGCAAAGGCTTCGGAATTAACTTCTACTTGCATACTTCCTCGTTTCTTAAAATCTTAATTTAGTTTAGCGTAAGGTGTTACCCGAAATCTTTTCAAAAGCTGATATAAAAAATGGTTGGTTATTACTTTAGTTATTAAATAAAATAAAAATAATATTCATATTAAGCACCGTGGATATGTGGATAACTAATAAAAATCAAGAAATAAGAAGGCTTATCCACAAAAAGAGAATGTGCATAACTTGTGGAAGTCAATGTGCATAACTTGGCGACTTATCCACATTCGGAGCTATTTCTTGGCGTATCCACATTTTAAAGGCTTTTATTAACTTGTTATCCACATTTTTTAGCGGCGTTTTCCACGACTTATACCCAGGGTTTACCCACATTTGTTAATAAATATGTGGATAACTTTTTATTTTTTTATTAACTACCCAATAATAAGTTTGTGGAAAACCGCTTTTTATAGTTAAAAATAAATCAAAAATTCAGAACGAAGGCGAAAAATTCGTAAAAATTATTTATGAAAAAATAATACAAAGATTTACAACGTATGCTTTGCTATTAGTTAGGCAGAGATTTAAGATTTTTCGCCCTGAATGAGATCTTTAGTGCCATTTTTTATCGCGCACGCACTAACAGTTCGACACTTCGCTGGCGAGGAAGTCCAC
>NZ_CAMYOS010000013.1:0-34519 GCF_947280595.1 uncultured Gardnerella sp.
TTTGTGTGGTTGTTTGTGTGGTTGTTTGTGTGGTTGTTTGTGTGGTTGTTTGTGTCATTATTGATTTTCTTATGCGAGTTCATGTTTGTATCATTGCTACTGTCATAGCAGTATTTTGCCTTAAAAGTCTTATTTTTAATTGAATCTTCTAGTTTTGCTTTATGATTATTCGGGTATATAGATTCAATATCTCCAAAAGAACATATCATGATGGCTTTTCCATCGCTAATTAGTTCATTGCATCCTGTGTTATGTGGACTAGTAATATCTCCAGGTATTGCATATAGTTCACGATTTAAATTTGTTGCCCAGCAAGCAGTGTTAAGTGCACCAGATCTAATTCGAGCTTGAGCTACTATAACTTTAGAAGCGAGTGCTGCAATAATGCGATTTCTTATTAAAAATCTTCTAGCAATCGGTGTTGTATTTGGGCATAATTCGCTTATACATGCTCCACCATTTGTGATTATTTTTTTAAAAAGATTTGCATTAGAGCTAGGACCAATATTATTTAGTCCTCCTGCAAATACAGCAATTGTTGATCCAGAAGGAGTTGATTGTGATTCGCAAACTTCGCGTGATTCTAATGAGCCCCAATGTGCTGCTGCATCGATTCCCATAGCTCCTCCAGATATTACTGTATGACCTCTTAATGAGCTTTCGTACGCTAATCTTCTTGCTATTTCATGTCCATAATCATCGCATCCTCTTGATCCAACGATTGCTATAGGGTGATTGCATTGTATTAAAGCTCCAGGGTTTCCTAATCCCCATAAGCATAGTGGTGGAGCCCATCTTCCGTGTAGCGCCAAGTCTTGAAGTTGAATTGGCCAATAAGAGCTGCTTGGAGAAATAATCCATTGAGTTTTGTTCATTGTAAACCATGAAGTTAGTTGCTGAATATTCCATGATGGTAAATGACTTAATCTCATGCACCATTTTATAATTGAGCGATGTAAAGTTGAAGTTAAGCATTGAGTATTTTTGTATCCCCATGATGAAAGTCCTTGTAAAAAGTATTGTTCTATAACATTAGTATGAGGATTGTTTTCAATTATCTTAATAAATTCTTCATTTGAGTTTTTATCTGTAGAAGAATCGTAATTTTTAGATATTTGTGTTTCGTGTTTATATATATTTGAGTTTTCATTATTTATATTTTGTTCGCTATTTTCTAAGCTTGTATTGGATTTTGTTATTTGAGTTTCATCTAGTATAAGTTTCAATTGTTTATTGTCGTTTTTATATGTAGATTCATATTTTTCGCATAAAATTGCTGTAATCATACGTAATTTTTGTACTATTGCGCAAGCGTTTGGTGCTCCAAGTATTAAAGCATACATAATCGCATCTGCTCCATCTAAGCAGAATGTCAATATTGCTCTTGATAACGTTTCTGCGTCAATTTCATAAAGATCACTTGAACTTGATTCTTTTACTTCGTTTAAACTATCTGTTTGGTTGTTGTTATTACTTTGTTTAACGCAAAAATTGCTTTCATTTAATGATTCTTTTGTAGTGTTTTCTGTTTTTTGCACCCTTGTGCGCAAATTATTTATTTTATAAGTGTTCATATTTTTTCCTTGTTTTTAAATGTATTTTTGTAGATACTTTTGCTGTGTTCATCCAGTTTGCATCTACATGTTTGTGTATAACAGGAACGCTTTTATACTCGCATGTTTTTCTCTGGCTGTTTTGGCTGTTTGTTTTCGCCTTTTAGTTTTCGCTGTTTGTTTTTGTAAGTTTTGTTTTGGCTGTTTTCGCTGTTCTGTTTTTACTTATATTCTTGTTCTTAAGCTAATTGCTTGAGCCATATCTGTTACGTCAGGCGAAACGTGACCTGCAATATCTGCAAGAGTCCATGCAAGTCTTAATGCTCTATCTGCTCCTCGTAAACTCAATTGATGTTTTTCTAGAGCGTTATTTACAAGCATTAAAGCATGTTTTGAAGTATATTTTCTTAGCCATGTACCAGAAGCTTGTGCGTTGCAATTCCAGCCTTGTTTGACGAATCTAACTTGTGCTATTCGTCTAGCTGTTGTAACATTTTTCCGCATCATTGCACTAGTTAGTATAGGCTTTCCATTGTAGAGAGCATTATTGTTTAAGTTATTTTGTTTTATATAACTTTGCTGTTCTAATTTATTAGTTTCATATTTATTAGTTTCATAATTATTTTTCTCGTTATTACTTAAATTAGAATTGTTAGCGTTTGATTTTATGTCGCGTGCGTTTTGCGCAATCATTATTCTTTCAACTGGTGGCACATCCATTTGAATATCAATTCGATCTAAAATTGGTCCTGAAAGCCTAGAAAAATAGCGTATTCTGTCTTTCTCTTTGCACGTGCATCTTTCGCCGTTTCCATATGCATATCCACAAGGGCAAGGATTTGCTGCAATTATAAGTTGGAATTTTGCAGGATAAAAAGTAGTTCCTTTAGATCTCGATACTGCTATGAATCCAGATTCCAAAGGTTCTCGCAATGTTTGTAAAACTCGTGGTGAAAATTCTGGTGCTTCATCCATGAAAAGAACTCCACAATGTGCGCGTGTAATAATTCCAGGTTTTGCGATTCCTGTTCCTCCTCCTATAAGAGAAGCAGATGAAGAAGTGTGGTGAGGTGCTTCGAAAGGCGGTATGTCACTAATTCCGTAATATGGTAAAGTTCCGCATAAAGATCTTATAGATGCTACTTCTAGCTGCTCTTTTTCATTAAGAGGGCACATTATTCCAGGCATGCGTGAAGCGAGCATAGTTTTTCCAGATCCTGGAGGTCCAATCATCATAACATGATGTCCTCCTGCTGCTGCAACTTGCAAAGCCCATTTTGTGTGTTCTTGTCCAAGAACTTCAGACATATCTCCAATAGAGTGTTGTATGTCTGATTCTAAAATTGATTTTTGCGCTGATGTGTGTTTTTGCTCAGCTTTTTTCTGATTTTCAGTATCATTTTTATTGCTATAGTCGAAATTATTACTATTATTTTCGCCTCTATTGAAATTTTTGTTGCAGCGCTCGCTTACTTGTATGTGCTCATATGAAGAGTTTCCAGTTGCTTGTAATGCGCGTTCTCTGTTTAATTGTGCATATTTTCTATTCTTAGAATCAAGTTTTCCATGAAGTTCATCAACTAAATCAAGAATATGTTTTATTCCAATTGCATCGATGCCGTCTACTAAATTAGCTTCATCAAGATTTGCTTGTGGGATAATCATCCTTTTTATTCCCATTTCTTGAGCAAATAAAGATATTGGTAGTAATCCGTTAATTGGAAGAACTGTTCCATCTAAGTTAAGTTCTCCTAAAATAACAGTATTGTCTAAAGATTGTAGAGGAATAATACCTTTAGCGCTTAAAATGCTTGATGCAATTGCTAAATCATATGAAGATCCGCTTTTAGGCATAGAAGCTGGTGAAAGATTGACTGTTATTCGTGATTCCGGCCAATCGCAATGCAATGATTGATAAGCTGATTTTACTCTTTCTCTTGCTTCGCTAAGTGAAGTATCTGGTAATCCAATAATAGAAAAAGCTGGAAGACCTGGAGATATGAATGATTGTATTTGTATTGTAAATGCTTTAAGACCTATAAGACCTACAGATAACGCGTTTCCGATCGTCATTAGAATGCTCCTTGAACGTGTTTGAATTGAATATTTTCTTCTATTGATTCATTGTTTTCGTAAAATTTCTTTTCGTTAGTTGTGCTTGTGTTTTTACTAGTTGTGCTTGTGTTTTCGCTGGTTGTGCTTGTGTTTTCGCTTATAACAGCGTTTTCTTTTATAATTTTTGTGTTATTTGCATTGTTGTTCACGTTTTTCGTTGCAATTGTTATAGATATTGCATCGAATCTTGTGATGTAGTGGCAAATTTTTGAGCCATTTTCTTGTAACCATTTCATAGCAGTTTTGCGCGTTTTTACACATTTTTTATAAGTTATTGCTTCCATTGGTGTTCCGCATTTAATGCTTCTTCTGGTTTTTACTTCTACAAAAACTAATATTTTTTGAGGAGTTATCATCACAATATCTAATTCGCCAAATCGGCAATGCCAGTTTCGATCTAGAAGTATCCATCCTTTTTGCATAAGTTTTAATGTTGCGTATGATTCTCCTAGAGCGCCAATTTTCTTGCTATCTTTTTCTTCGCACATAGATTTTGCTGTGTGCGAGAGTTGGTTTGAAATATACTTTTCCCAATTGTCGAGTTCATAGTTTGCTGAGTTGCTAGCATAATATGATTCGCAATCTGTGTTTGTTTCATAATCGTAATGTGTTTCTTCCATGTTGTTATTTCATCAATGAAAATCGAAGAAATCCAGTTTTTTGAATCTATGTGGTCAGAAGTTCTTTAACGGCGTGTTGTGTTTAAAATCAATAATTAAAACTTCAAATCATACTTAAGTTTGAGTTAAATTTTTTTATTTAATAAATTTCAATCTTTAGAACGATATCAATTCATAATAATTTACTTTAAGTTTGATTATTAGCAATAGGTTTACTATGCAATCAATTAAATCTATAAAGGAGCTGGAATGGATAGTGAATATGGACAAAATTCATATGCGAATAATACGTATGAATTTGGAATTGATGCAAAAGATAATAGATTTACTTCAAATAATATTGATTCGGAGCTAATTGGTGAAACAGCAGTTGCAGCTTTGCATGTTGTAAAAGATTTCGGAAAGGGTGCAGGTATTGTTCACGCTTTGCGCGATGTAAGCGTTAGCTTTGAGCGTGGTAAATTTACTGCAATTATGGGCCCGTCTGGCTCTGGTAAATCAACTTTAATGCATGCTTTAGCTGGTCTTGACAGCGTTAATTTCGGAAAAGTTTTAGTTGATGGCTTAGATATTACAACCATGAATGACAAACAGCTTACGCTTATGCGTCGTGAAATGGTTGGTTTTATTTTCCAAAGTTTTAATCTTCTTCCAATGTTTGACGCTGAGCAAAATATTCTTATGCCTCTTACTTTGGCAGGCAAAAAGCCAGATAAGCAATGGTTTAACACTTTGGTTTTAACTCTTGGCTTGCAAGATCGTTTAAAGCACAGGCCTGCTGAGCTTTCTGGTGGTCAGCGTCAGAGAGTTGCAATTGCTAGAGCTTTGATTTCTAAGCCTTCCGTAGTTTTTGCAGACGAGCCTACTGGTAATCTCGATTCTGCTTCTAGTTCAGAAGTTTTGCGTTTCTTGAAGAAGTCTGTAACTGAGTTTGGTCAAACTGTGATTATGGTTACGCATGATGCAGTTGCAGCGTCTTATGCAGATCGAGCAATCGTATTTGCAGATGGTCAAATCGTTGAAGACGTGCAAAATCCTACTGCACAAGGCATGAGCAAGATGCTTATGGAGCGAAGTGAAGAGCCTAGCGTATACGTAAATTCTGATGCATCTTCTAATTCTTATAATTCTGCTCAATTGCAATAACAAGGTGGTGAAGTTAGAATGTGGAAAATTGCACTAAAACTTATGCGTAAAAGCGTACGCATGCTAATCGCCTCTGGAATTGCAATTCTTATAGGCAGCATGTTTATGAGCGCTACTTTGCTTTTTGTAAACAGTGTTGACGACTTGATGGTTCGCAATGCAACGGAAGAATTCCATAGCGCAAATTATGCAATCTCATCTAAAAGCTCTAACAATTCTCCGAATAGTGGAATTCATTATAAAGACCTTCATTTAGACAAAATATCGAAGATGCATGGTGTCAACGGTATTCGCAGTGACGATGCGACTGCGCTTGTAAGAGTAGAAAAAGGTGATAAATCAGTTACGAGTATTGCTTGGTCTAGTGGTTTGTATGGAAATCTTCCTGTGTATAAATCAACAGAAGGTAGAGATCCACAAAAAATAGGCGAAATTACGCTTATTAAAAGTATTGCTAAATCAATACATGCAAACGTTGGCGATACTATAACTTTGGTTAAAGTAGATGACACTGGCGGAGATAAAGAAAAATCGTACGATGTTCGTGTGGTTGGTCTTGTAGACGATGGAGAACATTCTCAAATACCAACTTCATATCGCGGTACGTATCTTGGTGGCGTAACGAATGATTTTTGTGCAAAACTCAATAATCTTAAGAATTTTGACAATCAAGTTGTGCAAAGCAAAGTATACATGAGTATTGATGAATCTAAAATAAACGATTTATCTCATAAGATTAACGCTTTGCTTCCAGAGCAATTCTCACTTATGTCTAGGCATGAAGTTGGTGTAAGAGCTGTTCGAAATATTTCCAACGGCACTAATTTTATAACTATGTTCCTTATGTCGTTTGGTGTTTTAGCTCTGCTGGTTTCTTCTCTTGTTATTGCAAACACGTTCCAAGTATTAGTTGCACAGCGTAGGAGAACTCTTGCACTTTTGCGCGTGATTGGCGCACAATCGCATCAGCTTTATGCAGCAGTTTTACTTGAAGCTGCAATACTTGGAGTTATTTCTGCTTCTATTGGCGTGCTTTGTGCAATTGGATTTATGGGCGCAATTAGTAACGTGAATATTAATTCTGGACCATTATCTAAGATTCCTTTGATTGTTTCACTTCCTGCGATTGTATGGCCAATAGTAATTGGCGCAATTGTAACAGTTCTTGCTTCTATGAGTGCTGCTCGTTCTGCTACAAAAGTAACTCCGATGGAAGCGTTGCGTCCAATGGATTTGATTAAAGATAAGCGAGCAAGTATTCTTCGTGCTGTTTTCGGAGTGATATTTATTGTTGCTGGTATTTTAGCTACAGCTTTAAGTATTAATATTTTAGCAAGCATGCTTGCTGGGAGGTCAGTTAATGCTGGTTCGAACTCTTGGATGACTTTGCTTGGAGCGATTTTTGGATGCTCGCTTGTGTTCATTGGTATTGTTATTACTGCAACATTCTGGATGCCGTTTGCTATGAGAGCAACTGGCGCAGTTATGGCACTTTGTGGGCCTTCATCTAAAGTTGCTAACGCAAACGTACAGCGAAATCCTAGAAGAGTTGCAGCGACTGGAACTGCTTTGCTTATTGGTGTAACGCTTGTTTCAACAGTTGTAACTGGCGCAATTTGCGGTAAAGCAACTCTTAAAGGTGTTGTTGACGATCGTTACAGTGTTGACATTATTGTTCAAGGTAAGAATGTTGATGAGTCTTTAGCTGCTGACATTTCAAAGATTAGTGGAATAAAGCATACTGAGTTGCTTCCTGCAGTTCCTATGACTTTTAAGAATGCTAAAGGTGAAACTGAATACACTCTGGTAGCTGGAGTTGATAATGTAGATCAACTTCGAAATGTAATGCACACTGATCTCGATGGCGTTAATATAAACAAGGATTCTGTGCTTTTACCTAAGCCTGATGAAGGTGAAGAACCTTTTGATCTTAAAAAGGGAAGTCTTAATTTGCAAGCTTACGTAGAAAAGTACAATTCTAATGACGATAATAATGATAATTTTACGCCATTTACTGGCATGAATACGGATTCTAGTAACAATAATAAGAGTATTACTGTAAAGCAAGTTCAGTTTAAGAAGTATCGAAATGTTTCAGTAGATTCAAACAATACTTCTTTTGTTAGCAAATCTTACTTCAATAACTACCTTAAGCCTACAACGCATATTCTGCTCATTTCGCTGAATTCTAGAAATGCGAATCTTATAGATATTGTTAAAAATATTCGAAATGTTACATCTAACTATGCGGAAGTTATGTCTACAGGAAGCGTGTTTGAGCGAGCGATGTGGGAGAGTGCTATTGATACAATGATGATGCTTCTCGTTGGCTTAATAGCAGTAGCTGTTGTGATTGCTTTAATAGGCGTTGCAAACACGCTAAGCTTGTCTGTTATTGAGCGAACTAAAGAATCTGCAACTTTGCGTGCAATAGGCATGACAAGGGGACAGGTTAGGAGATCTCTTGCGATGGAAGCAACATTGATTTCACTAACAAGCACTGTTTCTGGCTTGATTGTTGGAACAGTGTTTGGATGGATTGGATCCTACATGGTGTTTAGCGTAATTGGCAAAGTTCCGTTTGTAATTGATTGGACTATTTACGCGGTTCTCGCTCTAATTGCTTTGTTTGCAGCGCTTCTTTCCAGTGTGCTTCCAGCTCGTAGAGCAGTTAAGTCTTCGCCTGTTGTTGCTCTTGCAGACGAATAGTATTTACAATAATTAAAGGGTTATAGGCATCTTGGTCTATAACCCTTTAATTATGCATATTTTTAACTAAATGATATTACTTTATTCAGCAGCTGCCGCAGCGGAATAAACAATGTATACAATAATTAAATAAAATATGTGCAATGAAAAATATTAAGTAATTTCTTATAACAGCTAAAAATTTTATGTAACTAAAACGTTTAAAGTAGTGCTGACATGTTTAATCACGTGTTGGCATTATTTTTTTCTGTTAAGCTTTCGACACGCAGAGTGTAAGCGGTTTTAATTTGTAAAAAAGTAAGTATTGTTTACGAATAACATTCAACATAGTGTATATTTATCCACTGTATAATCAAGTTTTTCAGCATATTCTTGAATTTGTTATGTTTAATATACGTAATCAATTTGTTAACAGGAAATATTCCGTATCTTTTGACTTGTTTTTGTATTTATTACTTTGTTATGCTCAGATTGACTGCTGACATAAGTTAGACATGAAGGCCGCTACGAGCAAGGAGTAGAAAATATGGTAACGGTCAATAAAAAATCTGCCGCAGTAATCGCAGGATTGTTGTTGTCTTTGCAAAGTCCAATGCCAGCATGGGCTAAAGATGCAGCGAACGAAGTAAAAGATAATACTCTTACGGTATCAGAGACGACTGTTAATGCGTCTACTGAAAATAAATTATTGCAAGTTGAGCGTAACATTGAAGAATTAAAGTCTAAAATTGATGAGCAAACTAAAAATCTTGAAGATGTAGTCAATAAGTTAAATAAGACTATAGAGGATATTCAGACTCTAACAAAAGGTATTGCACAAAGACAAAAAGAACTTGATGGAATAAATAAAGTTATTGGAACTGATTTAGCTCAAGCACAAGCTGCTATAAAAGATCTTAAGAAGCAAAAGCAGCTAAAAAAAGTAGAACTTAAAAGTCTTGAGATTCAAAAAGAACAGTCTAAAGAAAATTATGAAAAATCAAAAAATGAATTAGATTCTCTTATTTCTCTTGAGAGTGAAGAATCTTCTAAGAAAGATTCATACGAGAAAATATATAAAAACTATGAGAATAAGATGCAGGTTCTTAATTCAGACATTAAAGTTCTTTCTGAAGAAATAGAAAAGGATAGAGCTGCTCTGCTAAAACTTAGTGCTAAAGTAGATGAAGCTAATAAAGCATTGGAAGCTGCAGAGCATCAAGATAATGCAGATTATGATAAATTGCGTTCTGATCTTGAAAATGCTGACAAAGAGTTTAATTCTTTAAATCAGGAAATTGGTGTAAAGAAGCTTAAGCTTAGCGATATGAATTCTACTTTGAATCAGCTTGAGCCTAAGTTTAATGAAGCTGTAAAGTCGTTCGAAGAACAATCTAAGCAGCTTGAAAGTATTAAGCAAGATTTAGACATTGCAAAACAAGATACAGAAGATAAGCTTAAAGATTTCAATGATAAGACTAGTTCTATTGAAAAAATTAAAGAAGAGCTTTCTGCGATAGAAGTAGATATCAACAGTTATGAGCTTTCTTATAATGAATCTGAAAGAAATGAAAAGATTGAAGGTTTGCGAACAAATATTGCTGTACTTAAAGATCTTCTAAAAAATTCACAAACTACGAAAGTAAACGGTGAAAAAGCAAAGAATAATTTAGAAGATACTTTGAAGGATCTTAAGAATCAGCATAGTCTTGCATTAGCTGAACTTGAAGCTTTGAAAGCTTACAAAGCGGAAAATAAGAAGAAGAGCTCTGAAAGTGGCTCTACTTCATCTGTTCCTAAAAGAAATAATTCTGATTCTCAAACACAATCTAATGAATCTGAAAGAAGAATTGCTCCTAATAATCCGCAATCTTCTGTAAATTCAAAAGATAATTCTGATTCTTCGGGAGCGCCTTCTAAAAAGCATTCTGGAACTTCTTCTGAAACTCCTTCCGAAGCGCCTTCAAGTGAAACTAAAGAAACTTCTTCTAATCGTGTTAATAAAGTAGAAGAATCTGTTAAAGTAGTTAGCAAATCTAAAGAAGAAAAACCGATTAAAGCAGCAGTAGTTCGTGTGTCTAAATCTTCGAGTAAATCGAATGATTCAGCAAGTAAAGCTCAATCGCATACGAATACTAATTCGAACAATTCTTCTAAAAATGGTAATTCTTCTGACTCTCAGGTTCCAGAATCAAATGCTAAAGAAGTTGAAAGCACTGAAGGAAGTGAAGAAGTTAAAGAAAAAGAGCCTGTTGCTAGAGATAAATCGCATACTGAAGCAAGTTCTGTAAGAGAGAATAAGGTTGCTGAGAATATAATTTTGGCTGTTGTAGCGCTTGTTGCTTTTGCAGGTATTGCAGCTACTGGTGTTACTGTTATGCGTCATCGACGTAAGTAATAAGTACAGCAGAATCGAAATATTATGTAGCTTCTTTAAGCTTATATCACAGTTTGTGACTAGAAAGAGGTTGAAATTGCATAGTGCATTTCAACCTCTTTTGAATTTAGTAATATGTATTCTTATCTAATAGATAATGATAAAAGAATTGAGTTTTGTATTTTGCATTATTCTTAAAACTATTGAGCAGATATGAAGATAAGTAAGATAAGCAGGATAAGTAAGATACACGCTTAAAAAATACTTATAAATAAGTTTTATAATAAATCGTAAAATTAAACTTATTGCAAGAATAAGATTAAAAGTATAAATTTAATGTTTAATTAAATTATTTTCGTATGCATAAACAACTGCTTGAACTCGATCTCTAGCATTTATTTTAGATAGAATATGCGCTACGTGTGTTTTAACTGTTGGTAGTCCAATGAATAATTTGCTTGCAATTTCTTGATTCGATAATCCGTGTGCAAGTTCTATTAAAACTTCTAATTCGCGATCAGTTAATTCTGATACTTTAGTATTCGTTATATTTTGTGAATTTTTATCGTTATTATTTGAATAATTGCTTGAATTATGTTCCATCATATTTTCAATCAAGCGTTTAGTTGCACTAGGTGCAATAATTGCATTCCCTTGATAAACAGTTCTTATTGAATTAAGTAATGTTTCTGGTTCTGTATCTTTAAGTAAAAATCCTGATGCTCCAGCATGAATTGCAGCCATAACATATTCGTCAAGATCAAAAGTTGTTAGAATAATAATTCGAGTATTTACGCTTATTTTTTGTTGCAAAATCTTACGAGTTGCTTCTAAGCCATCCATGCTTGGCATTCTAACATCCATTAAAATAATATCTGGTTTCTCAATTTCTGAAAGCTTAACCATTTGCTCGCCGCTGTTAGCTTGAGCTACAACGCGCATATCTTTTTGTGAGTTGATTACCATTGCAAAGCCAGCGCGTACTAGCTCTTGATCATCTGCGATTGCTATGCGAATTATTCCAATGTTTTCCATAATTTAATAGTATCAAGTTATTGTTGCTTATTTTCAATACTGTGTTGAATTTGTTCATCAATAGAAGATGCAGGATGTAATACTAGTTTATTGTTTTTTGAATTGTGAACATTTGTATTTTTATTTATTGCTTCATCGCTAGAGCCGGTTTCTCGTAAAATTCCAAGCAAATTTCGCATATATTTAAGAGCTGAGCGACCTTCGCTACCAATATTTTTGAATGCTTTTTCAATATCTTCTTTTTGTTGATCTATGTCATTTGAAGGTTGCAAATTGTTGTTTTTGTTGTTTTTGTTGTTGGCTTCTATATTGTTGTTGTTATCTATATTTGTGTTGTTGTCTTCGTTGTTGTTTTCGTTATCTTCTGTATTCTCGTTGTTTTTTGCTTTTTCGTATTCGTTTAGCATTGAAATTCCATTATTTGCAGCGTTTATAACTCTGTG
The DNA here is from genome assembly GCF_947280595.1 of uncultured Gardnerella sp. NCBI lineage: Bacteria > Bacillati > Actinomycetota > Actinomycetes > Bifidobacteriales > Bifidobacteriaceae > Gardnerella > uncultured Gardnerella sp. The sequence continues at coordinate 11,978 of NZ_CAMYOS010000013.1, forward strand.
CAATGTAACAGAAACTTCTTGTTGAATATTTGCGCTAATACGTTGTCTTTCTGCGTTAGCAATAAGAGTTTGTAATTGTTGTTGTTCTTTTTCTAATTCAATTTTTCTAGTTTTAAGAAGTAACAAGTTATTATTGTCATTTCGCTTATAGTATGCAAAAGCAATCACAATAAATAAAACTATAGAAAGTAAAAATCCTATAATAAGTCCAATTGCTATAATTTGCGTGAAATCATAAAAATTGGAAATATTATACTTAGAATCGAAAAATTGGAACAGAGTTACGTTCATTGTAAATTTTCGCGAAGAAATAGCAGTTTTTATGCCGAAAATAGTGCATTCAACAAGAGTGGCTGCGCTAACCCATTTCCATGTGTTCTTTTTCCCATATAGAACTGATGCATAGATAATAGCAGGCACAGTTAAGTTTGCATAAATAATATTTTGTAAGAAAATCAATTGTAATGCAGAACAAATTGAAACAATTATAGCGCATGCTGTTGGAGCTTTTCGCCGAAACATCATAGGAACTATAGTTGTTAGTGTAAATACTCTATACATTATATTAACGAAAATTGTATTGCAATTATCGTAAGGTACTGTATTTCCTAGAATTGAATCGTATGTTGGAATTATAAGGAAAAGTATGAGCCATGGAGAGTAACAAATAATATCTCCTATAAGCCAGTGTTGTTGCATCCATTGAGATATTTTTTCAATATTATTTTCTGATCTAACTTTTTTACTATTAAATCCTTTTCCTGTATCTTTTATATTTTTTATATTTTGCTCACTATTTTCTATTAAAGTTTGTGTTTCATTTTTATTAGTATTTTCTATATTGATAGGATTTGTTTTTAAGTTTGAACTAGTTGCTTCAATTCGTGAGCTTGAGTGTTTTATTTCTGATATTCTATTACCTAATAATTTTAGTGTCGCTTTATCGTTTTGATAAGAATATGGTATGAAAGCAATAATATTAAATGATCCATCTTCTAGTTTTCCGGAAGTTAATTTACCGTTTATGCGCTCAAGTCGTTCTTTCATTCCGATTAAGCCATATCCGTGTTTTGTTTTTGAGTTGATATTTTGAGAAGATTCTGATCCATTTTTATTTATTTCATTGTTAATTATTAAAGTTAAGCCTTTAAGATCCCATTGTTCATGAATTTTAACTCTAACGCTATCTCCAGCATGCTTTCGTATATTACTAAGTGCTTCTTGTATAACTCTATAAGCTACGGCTTGCGCTTGTGAATCAAGCATGTTTGAAGAGTTTTTCCCATCGACAGTATGCCAAAAAATATTATTTGGAGATGCAACTCTAGCTTGCTCAATAAGTGAAGATATTTCAGAGTAATTATCTTCATGTGAAGAAGTTTCGCTTAATGCTTTTAGCATTTTCTTCATATCGTTAATTGCTCGTTCTGCTTCATTTTTAATTATGATCATAGTTTTTTTAGCAAGAGGAATATCGTGTGATGCAGCGTATCTTCCGCCATCTGATTGCACTATGATAATCGAAAGCGTATGTGCAACTATATCATGCATCTCTCTAGCAATTCTTGCACGCTCAGAAGTGACGGTAATATGTTGCCAGTGTTTGCGATTAGCTAAAATAGTTGCATTATTTTCTTGCAAAAGTTTAATAAAATGCAAGCTTGAGCGTTGCCAATAACCAATAATAACTGTGATAGTAGTTGCTATAATTGCAAAAATTACTGAAGGTAGCGCGAAATTCAAAATAATTGATGTGCACACAGCTGGATGGTTTGCTGAAGGATTATAAATTTTGCAAGCGTATATTATTCCTTTACTTGCTTTTCCTGAAAATGATCCTATTACGATTGACCAAGATATTGAAATAGCAGACAAAATAGTAGTTATATAAGCAGCAATAACAAATGCTCTAGAATGTTCAGGTTTTCCTCTTGAAATAACGTTAGAAAGTAAAATAAATCCTAGAAAATCATCAAAAAGTAGAGATGGTCCTAAAAGCAAGTGGATTATGCAAACGCAAATAAAGATAATAGCTACTTGGCTTGGCCATATTTTACGCACGCATATCAGTGATGCAATAACAATTCTAACTATTATGACAGTTACTATACTTCCTTGTGTTATAAGACCATCAATTCTATTCCAAGGATATTTAAACATTGTAAAAGATATAAAAATAATGAATATACTACCAATCAGATCTTTTATTGTTATTTCATTTCTTAAGCGATTCATTGCATTTCGTAGTGCATGCTGTATATTCATATCTACTAGGCTAATGCATAGTTCTTTATAGAACAATCGAACTTTAGTATGATTTGCGATTTTTAGCATTTTTGCTTTTGTGTTTTTGTTGAATGATTTCGTATATTCGCATGATTTCGTATATTTGCATGATTTTGTGTTTTATTCTAATAGAGTAAAATATAGTAAATTCGTAGTTAATTTCACATTGATAGATTATTTGTTAGTAGAATATGTCTTATAGTTATCTATAGTTTCGCTTAAGAATTTTGTGTAGAAAGGCGAGTTGTCATGACTTTATTAACACATTATTACGTACCAGGGTTATACGTAGAAGAACGTGCTATAGATGTGCCTCTTGATTGGGAAGGAAATACTCCAGGAGATCAAGTTAAAGGTGAAACAATTCGTCTATTTTGTAGAGTTATTACTTCTCCGCAGCACGCGCATGACGATTTGCCGTTGCTTGTGTTCTTGCAAGGAGGACCTGGTGGGCAGTGCCCTCGTCCTCTTTCACCTTCTAGTGATGGTTGGATTGAAGAAGCTGTTAAACATTTTAGAATAGTTTTGCCTGATCAGCGTGGAGTTGGTCGCTCTTCTAGAGTTGATGCTTCAACTATGAAACGTATGGCTGCTGACGGTGTTAGTGTTGAACATCAAGCTTGGTATTTGAAGCGTTTCTTAGCTGATTCTATTGTTCGTGATTTTGAGCATTTGCGTATTAGTGAATTTGATGCTAAGCCGTGGGTTTCATTAGGGCAAAGTTATGGTGGATTCTTAACTCTTACTTATCTATCGCTATTCCCACAAGGTCTAATCGCTAGTTTCACAACTGGCGGTATTCCTCATGTTCCAGCTAATGCTCGCGAAGTATATGAACATACATTCCCTCGTATGGCCACAAAAACAGAGCAATTCTATGAGAGATATCCGCAAGATGTTGCTAGAGTTGCTGCTATTGCAGATAGAATTTCGCAAGGAGATGTAGTTCTTCCTAATGGTGAAAATCTTACTGTTGAAAGATTACAAACCTTAGGCTCGTCTTTTGGTATGAAACCGAGTTTTGAGAGAATTCATTGGGTGCTCGATTCTGCTTTTTCTGATGCAGATGGTTCTCTTAAAGCATTTAAACATAGTGGTGGTTCTATCAGTGGTTCTCTAAGTGATGAATTCCTGTATTCAATCATGGATGAAACTTCTTCTAGTCCTCTTTATTGGCCTCTTCAGGAGTTTATTTACGCTGATGGTGAATTAGATAATCCTATTCGTTGGGCAGCTCAACAAGTTCGCGACTCTATGCCTGAATTTTCTTGTTCTGCTCGTCCTCTTCTTTTTACTGGGGAAGCTGTATTCCCTTGGATGTTTGATCAAGAACTTGCGTTAAGTCCGTTTAAGCCTGCTGTTGATAGTATGATGGAAGATAAAAAATTTGGAAAGATTTATGATGAGGAACAATTATCTAATAATGAAGTTCCTCTGCAAGCAGCTGTTTATTTCGATGATTTGTATGTTGATTCTGGATTGCAATTAGATACGTTGTCGCGTATATCTAATTCACATTATTGGACTACAAATGAATTTGAGCATGATGGTGTTCATGGTTCTAAAGTATTTCGTCATTTGTTAGATGAAGCTAGAGATAGGGGAGATTTACAAGCTTTATATAAGTAAGCTAATGATTTATTATAATGATTTATTATTAGTGATCTTGAATAGTGATTTAGATTCGCAGTTCATGTATTGTAAATAATCATGCGTGAAAATAGGAAAATTGGTCAAATTTAGATGGGATTTTATTGGAAATGAGTTCTGATTTCGTTGCAACAGTAGGATTTATTGGATATGGAAATATGGCGCAAGCAATTGCAAAAGGACTAACTAAGTCTGGTGTTAATGCTTCAAATATTGTTGCATGTGCTGCACATTATGAGAAATTAGAACGTAATTGTTCTTTGCTTGGCATACGTCCTATGCATAGCGCTTTAGAAGTATGCCAAGTAAGTGATGTGATTATTATTGCAATAAAGCCTCATCTGATTGAGTCTGTGCTCTTGCCTCTTTCTAATTTGATTGTTAAACGCGGCATTGCAATAATCTCAGTTGCTGCTGGTTGGAATTTAGAGCGTTATAAAGAAGTTCTTGGAAATGCTGCAAATGTTCAATGCATTATTCCTAATACGCCTATTGCTGTTTGCAATGGAGTAACTTTAGCTGAATCTACAAATAGTCTAACGAAAGAGCAAATAAAAATGTTTAATGCTCTTTTTGGACCTATATCTCTAATAGAGTATGTTGATGCAAAAGATATGAATATTGCTATGTGTGTTTCTAGTTGTGCTCCTGCTTTTACGTCAATGTATATGGAAGCGTTAGCAGATGCAGGCGTAAAGTACGGATTGAAACGTGATTGTGCTTATCGTCTAGCAGCTAAAATGATTGAAGGAGTTGGAGCATTGTATATGGATTCTAGAATGCATCCAGGAGAGATGAAAGATTCTGTATGTTCTCCAGGAGGAACCACTATTCGTGGTGTTGCAGAATTAGAATCTCGTGGTTTTAGAGGAGATGTGATTGCTGCTATAGATGCTATTGAAAAAAATAAATAGTCGAATTGTAAAGTAAATTAGTATTAGTAAATTAGTATTGGTAAATTAGTATTAGTGTCGTGCTTTCCGCGCGCAGGTCTAGACTAGGTGAATATGTCTTTAACAATAGGAATTGTTGGTTTGCCTAATGTTGGCAAGTCCACTATGTTTAATGCTTTAACTCGCAATAATGTATTAGCAGAAAATTATCCATTTGCAACTATTGAGCCGAATACTGGTATTGTTCCATTACCTGATCATCGTTTACCAGTATTAGCTAAATTAGTTCATACTGAAAAAATCGTGCCAGCAACAGTTACTTTCGTAGATATTGCAGGTATTGTTAAAGGTGCATCTGAAGGTGAAGGTTTAGGAAACAAGTTCCTTGCAAATATTCGTGAAGCAGACGCAATTTGTGAAGTTGTTCGTGCGTTTAACGATGACGATATTGTTCATGTAAACGGCAAAGTTGATCCTGCAGACGATATTGAAACTATAAACACTGAGCTTATTCTTGCAGATATGCAAACTATTGATAATGCATTGCCAAAGCTAGAAAAAGATTTACGCGGAAAGAAAGTAACTCAAGAGTATGTTGATGCTGTAAATCTTGCTAAAAAGATTCTTGCTTCTGGAAAGACAATTGATCAGGCTCATAACGAAAAGCTTATTGATAAAAACGATGTGTATGATTTGCATTTGCTAACTGCTAAGCCGTTTATTTACGTGTTCAATGTTGATGATTCTGAGCTTTGCGATGAAGATTTAAAGTCTAAACTTTCAGCTTCTGTTGCCCCTGCTAAAGCAATATTCTTGAATGCTCAATTTGAGTCTGAGCTTACTGAACTTGATGAGACTGATGCTCGTGAAATGCTAGAAGATGCTGGTTTGAAAGAATCAGGTTTAGATCAGCTTGCGCGAGTTGGATTTGATATTTTAGGACTTCAAACTTACTTAACTGCGGGTGTTAAGGAAGTTCATGCTTGGCAAATTCATAAAGGATGGACTGCTCCTAAAGCTGCTGGAGTTATTCACACTGATTTTGAGCGTGGATTTATTAAAGCAGAAGTTGTATCTTACAATGACTTCGTAGAAGCTAATGGTTCTATGCCTAAAATCAAGGAAGAAGGAAAGCTTCGTCTTGAAGGTCGCGACTATGTGATGCAAGATGGAGATATAGTTGAGTTTAAGTTTAATGTGTGATTCTGTATTATTGATGGAGATGTTATGCGAGTGTTTAGTGCCGTGACTAACGATATTAAGAAGTTTTCTAATACGATGAAGAGTGTTTTTGATTCGTGGACTCACGGAACTATGTTGCGTCGTTTTATTGGCTTAATCATTATTATGGTTTTAGTTATTAACTATTTGGAATATGTTGATTATTCAATAAAAAGTGTTGCTTCTGTTAATAGTAAAATTTATAGTGTTTCTAATAAGAAGAAACATAATATAATTAAGCTCAAAAAACGCAATACTGTGCCATCTCCAGGTAAAAATTCTAAAAAAGATGCTGCTGAAAAAAAGAATCCTGACGACATCTGGAAGAATCCTACTGGAGGAGCGTATCCTGATATTAAAAATTTAGATAAAAAGAATATTTATTTGAAAGTAGACACAAGTTCACAAACTGTTACTGTATACAATGGTAGTGAAGTGCTTTACACTATGATTGCAAGTACTGGAATCGGTAATTTAACTCCTAAAGGTACTTATAAGATTACTGATCGAGGAACTCATTTTTATAATCCTAAAGAGCGTTTAGGTGGAGATTATTGGGTTGGGTTCAAACAGTCCAAATACTTGTTCCATACTGTTCCAACTGGTCGCAGATTTGGTACTTATATTAAATCAGAAGCTCGTAAATTAGGTCACAAAGCTTCTAATGGTTGTGTGCGATTAAGCGTTCCAGATGCTAAGTGGATTTATGTAAACATTCCACAAGGCGTGAAAGTGAAAATTATCTAAAATTTCATAAAATATACGATGCTGTTATTTAATAGCATCAACTAATTACATGAGAGTTTAGATACGGAAACTATGCGCGCAAAACATTATGCGTTCGTTCAAGATGTTTAAGTTAGCTCTGTGATGTTCGCAAAATTCATTATTTTTTCTTTGAGTTGTTCGTTATTTTAATCTTTTTTGTGACCATTTTGTAATGTTTTAATCATTTCTAATAGTTGCTTAGGATTTGTTTCTGGAAGGTAAGAGCTTGTAACAGCAAGTGATATTTGAGCGAGTTTCGCTGAATCTTGATAACAAATGTATACAGGATTTGCGTCTGGTTGGAATTTCTTTTTGAAGAAGTATAAAGATTTAAATCCGTATGCTGGTTCTAAAATGTCTGAAACCATAGTTAAAGCATGATTTATAATATTGCTTTCATTGGAGTTTTCTTGTATATCTTTATCTATATCTTTATCTATATCTTTATCCTCAATATCTTCCATACCAGCTAGAGGAGCAGCAGATAGGCTCATAAATTTTACAGCTGATTCTGTGTGTTCTAATCCTTCATCTCGTAGTCTTTCAGCCATTCTAGCTATGATGAATTCCATAATTCCGTTAGGGCTATCTGTGCGATGTCTCATAAAATCAAGAGTCCAACCAATTATCTTATTGTGCTGATATGAAGGCATCCAACTTGTTATTCCTAAAACTCTGTTATGTAAATCTATTGCGTAAAGAAGAATAACTCTAGAATCTTGTAATTCTTCAATTCCGCCAAGAGTAAATTTCATTTCTGGTAATGCTTTAAGTTCTGCCCATTCTTCAGAAATTTCAACAATCTGTCGTTTGATATCATCTTGCGCTTCATCAAAAGTACTCATTATATCTGTAATGCCTTCGCGCTTAGCTTTATTTATTGCAGTGCGAATATCTTGCCATTTTTTACCGCGAGTTTGCCAACTATTTGGATTAATAATCATTTCAGTTCCGACTTTTATAGAAGAAAACCCTAATTCTTCTAAAATCTTACGTTGATTTTCATGTACAGCATAAAAAACAGGTGCCAACGAATTTTTTTCGCAAAATTGTATAAATCCTTTTATGCTTTGTCTATATTCGCTTTGTTCTCCAAAAGGACCTGTAAGAGTTAAAGCAATACCGTATTTAACGCGATAAGCTATTGCTGAATTTTCACTAGGAGAAAACCAGTAATGATTTCCTTGCCAAGTGGTCATGAAACTCATTGTTTCTCCGCCACATTCTACTAGTTTACTTGCTTTATTGCGATCTTCTTCATTTAGAGAAATAATAGTTCTAAACCATTTTACGCAAACAAATACTACTGCTGCCCAGAAAATTACGCCTATACTTTGCATAACTACTGATATAAGCGTGCTTTTAGGTATAAGCATTATTCTTGTTCTACTTGCGAATCCCATTGGCATCCATCGCCCTGGTAAATCTAGTATTAAGTTATATAAATTAGCTGTAGGATGGAATTTTTGAGGCAATAGCAATCCTATTGAAATGTATGCTATTGAAGTAAATAGTAATGTTAAAAATATGATTGTAAGACCTATTATTACTTGACGTTTATCTGTGTGAATTGAGAAGTGTTTAATGTTTGAAACTAATAAAATAACAATAATAATAGGTGGAAAAGCTGTGAGTGCAAACGCAACTGCAGAAGCATTATGACCTGTATTAGGAGTGTTTTGCATAGATGCAATTAAAGGCAAAATAGTAAAGTATGTTGTTGCAAAAATTGCTGTGATAGTATTAACTGCGATTGCTGTCCATGCTGCAAGTCGTCTTCCACGTAGTAGTCCCCAAGCTATTAAAAGCATTGCAACCATTGGTAAGGCAGCGCGAATCCATAATCCTCCATAAGCTGTGTGATGTAATCCTACATGTAGTAAGCAGCTTGCAGAAGTTGAATTACTCATGCATCTTGTAAGCCAAGATTTTCCTCCTAATTCTGGAGACATGAACAGCCCTAACATTGTTAAGATTCCAGCATGAGAACGAGATGAAAGAGCTAATATTGGTCCTATTGCCATAACTACTTGTGATATTGCAAATAACCTTCGTACTTCGTAGTCTGTTCCTTGCCACCATTGTCTTTGTTTTTTTGTTTGTGAAGATTTATCTCTATGAGATCTTAATAAGAGTTTCCCTATTATTTGACCTGTAATAGCTGCTATAAGTGTGCAATAATCTCCTGGATTACCGCTATATAACAGCATTGCGAATGTTATTGTGTATCCAACTACCAGCATTCTTCTTCGAAGAAGTAAAGATTGGTAGTATGCTGCAGCCATAAAGATTCCTACAAATAATGTAAATGGTGAAAGTCTAATTGGAATACGTCTGATCCAACCCAAATTGCTAATAAGCGTTGAAAGTGCGCCTATGAGTGTTAATCCAAATATTATTCCTGAACATGTGCTGATAAGAGAAATACTTATCATGCGTATTTTTTTCATGTGAGTTTCTGCTAAACCAATTAAAATGATTGAAAGTGCAGCGTTAATCATAAGTGAAGATATGCTGTTGACATAAACAAGTGTTTTTAATAATTGTGATAAAAATACAGGAATATTATTGTGACCAAAGAATAATGCGTTTGTAATTTTTGGTTTTCTGTATACAAATAATTTAGACAAAGTTGTATCTGTTCCATTAGCGTACAAGTGAGAGATCGTTGTGAAAATCCAATTGACTATGTTAATAATAATCAAGGTTGCTGCTGTGTACGTTGCAAGAACGCGTCCGCGAATCCAAGACATTATGTCTTTAAAAATTACACGCATGTGATTGTTGTGTGCGTTTTGTTTCTGTGTTTTAGATTGTATTTTTTGATAAGTGTTTGTATCTCTAGTTGTTTGTTGATCTAGAATTGCTTGGATTGTTTCTGAGTTTTGTTCTGAGTTTTGTTCATCTGTTTTCACGGAGTTTTGCTCATCGCTTGTCGTGATTGGAGTTTTTGGCGTGGATTGCTCATCATTTTGCTCATTTGATTGTTCTTTTACAGATGTTGCTTGCATTTTATTCTCGTTTCTCTATTCTCAGATTTAACAATTTTTATATTGCTATACGTGTAAAGAGGTGGGAGAGTGTCGCTGATTCCTGTTCTTTTAGAAAAACGATCTATTGCTACTTGTAAACCTGCTTTTACTGTATACCAATCATGACCATGAGATTTTGCAATCATAGTTATAACATTCATTCCTGCTTTATGAGCAGCTTTAGATATAATGTTTTGATTTTTTTGCGAATCCAAATCCCATTGCCCTGCAATAGAATAATAATATTGGTTAAGAGGAGCTTTTTTGCTCATAATTACTACAGGAACATGATTTTCATACGCTTTAGTATTTCCGTTAAAATAGCGATTTATAGTTTGTAAACGATTTTTATAAGTAGGTTCTAATTCGCCGCCTGCTGCAAAAATATTCCCATAGATATCTGGATGAGCAGGTACTAATTGTGTACTGCAAGTTCCTCCTTGAGAGAATCCTCCCATCATCCAAAAATTAGGATTAGTGTCGACAGTAAGATTTTTAATTATCCAATTTGGAACGTCTTTAGTGAGATATGTTTCAGCTTTACCATAAACATTCGTGTCTGCGCATAGAGAGTTATGCGATTGATCGCCATTTTGATCAGGAGATATAACTATAGGTGCAAGACCATTATGCTTTTTTGCAAAATCATCTAAAGTGTTCACAATATCACTTGCTGAAAAGAATCTATTAGGGCTTCCTGGTTGTCCGGCTAACATAACCATTACAGGCAATTTTGGAGGATTTTTTACTAAAGCAGCAGGTGGAAGATATACGTTAGCTATACGAGCGTTAAAATGTGATTTTGGAGCAGGAATTTTTACAGATCTAGTAATCCCATTTTTAGGTATAGTAGGCAATTTATGTTTTTTTGCTAACTCTTTCCATTGTGCAATGCTTAAGTTTGAAGATTTTTTCTTAGTTTTTTCTAATTTAGGATATCCGCCTAATCCAAAAATCGAGCCAATAGTTGTGTATTCGCCATAAATTATATCTACTTGCACAAGAGTGCTTAATAATACGAGAATTATTGTAAAAATAGCAAAAATTCGCTTTAAGCCTTTCGATAACACTGCACTAGTTATGCTAAATGCGATTAAGCTTATTCCTATTGCAATGCTTATGTTTACAAGCCATCCGAGGCTTACTCCAAAAATAAGAAAAACATCTGAAATAAGCCATATAATAAGCAAACCTATTAGAAATGCTATGAAAGTTATTCCAAGTTTTATTAGAGTTGGAATAATGTATTTCTTTTTCTTATTAAAAATAGATTTAGAGCATAATAATATTATTAGTGACAATCCAGTTAGGATGAATAAACTTATTGGTAGCCATCCTTTTATAAGACTTATTGATTCCAGTGCCTTCATAATTTTATGATTCTCGTCCTTAATTACTAAACATATCCGAAGTAAATATAGTTTAAGCTTTTGAGTTTTTCCATAAAAGTTTTATTTTTTTTTACATCTAATATCATGATATAAGTAATAAATATTTTCGCATCAGTTAAAAGTATGAAATTATTTTTAAGTAGTTTTATGGAATATTCGTTTTTGTTTTTGTTTTTGTTTTTATTTTTTATTGTTATTTGTTAAGCTTTTTATCTTTTTTGTTCTTATCTTTTATTCTCTTTATTGTAGAGATTATTTTAGAAAAATTATATGTGATTTGAGCTTGTATATATGTGATTTGAGCTTTATGACGATACTAATAATTACAATATAGACATATTGCGTATTTTTAGGTGTATTTATTAAGAATGATTGGAATAAGTTATGAATGAAGTTGCTCAAGAAGCTTTAGAAGATGAAAATAAGGATGGTGTAGATAAAAGTAAAAAGTTTTTTGATAAATTGAAATTTCAATTATCTAAGTTCCAAGTGCCAATTCCTAGATGGCTTTATATTGTATTTTTCATTCTTAACGATATTGCTTTAGTAGTGATTTTCCAATTGGGAGTGCAAACTGGAAATAGAGAGCAAGTTTTACAAAGTTTGCAAGAAAATCTAAATCGCATGTTCCAAAACATGATAAATCAGTTGAACTTTGTGCTCATTCTTAATTTACTGATAGCTGCTTTTATTTACGCAATATTGCTGTTTATAACTAATCGTTTTTGGATTACATCGATGATAATTCTTTCAGTTTCGCTTGTAATTTCAATTATTGAGTATATGAAAATATTCGTGAGGAATGAGGCTATTCTTCCAGCAGATTTAAATTTTCTTCAAAGTGATACAGGATCTATATCGACATTTTTGCCTTATAACGCTAGTAGAGTAATTTTTTACGCAATTGTTGGAGTAATTTTATTGGTCCTGATTTTTATGTCTATTCATTTTATAGATAAGAATCGTGGAAAAGTAGTATGGTTTGAGCGTCCTCAATTGCGATACGGTGTTCGCGGTGGCATTGTTATTGTTATTTTCAGTATTTTTGCATGGTATGTTTCAACTGTAGGCACAGTGAATTCTTTTGCAAATTCATTCAATCAATCTATGGGCGATTATCCAGTTATGTGGGATTCTGCTTATGATGCTCAAATGAATGGACCATTGTTGGCTTTTATGCGTCAAGTTAATACGAAAGTTATGACTGAGCCACAAAATTATAATGAGAAAACAATGCGTCAAATCGCTGCTAGATATGAGAAAGAAGCTAAGAAACTTAATTCTTCAAGAACTATGAAGATTAACGATAATACTCTTATTATGGTTCTTTCTGAATCGTTTGCAAATCCGGAACGCATTCCAGGACTTTCATTTAATAAAAGCGTTGTGCCTTTTATTGAAAGCGTGAAGAAGTCAAATGATAGCGGTCTTATGCTCTCGTCTGGCTATGGCGGAGGCACTGCAAATCTCGAATATATGTCTATGACTGGTTTGAGTATGGTTAATTTTGATCCTTCTCTTACTAGCCCTTATCAACAGTTAGTGCCAAAAGTTTCGTTTGTTCCAACTATAAATCGATATTGGAATGATGGTAAGAATTCTGTTGCTTTCCATCCTTTTGAGCCTTCTATGTATTTGCGTGCGAAAAATTATAAGAAATTTGGATTCACTAAGTTTTATTCATTACGAGAGCCAGATGTTATTTCTTATCAGAATCATATTGATGACGCTCCTTATGTTTCTGATGAATCTGCTTACGATAGTGTTTTGGAATCGCTTAGAATTAAGAATCAGCCAGAATTCGTACAATTAGTTACTATGCAAAATCATATGCCTTATAACAATTGGTATAAGGATAATGATTTTAAAGTTACTTCTACTGATTCAAGCAAGCCTTTGGGAGTAGAAGAGTCATCTATTATTCAGACTTATGCTAAAGGTGCTAATTATACAGATAAAGCTACAGAGAAATTCCTTGATAGTTTAGATCAATTAAATAAGCCAATAACAGTAATGTTCTATGGTGATCATCTTCCTGGAGCTTATTCAAGCGCAAGCGCGAATAAGAAGAATTCTCTTGTATTACATTTAACTGATTACTTTATTTGGTCAAATAAGTGCGCTCGCAATGAAATGAAGTCGCCTGAAAGTATTCGTGTTGAACCAGAATCATATTCTTCTCCAAACTTCTTCATATCGCAAATTGCAAAACATATGAATGCGAAAGTTTCACCATATGTAGCTTTCTTGACTGTATTGCGTAGTCATGTAAGCGCTATGGAACCTCCAGTAGTGAATACTATTCAATCGTGGCAAAGAATTCCTGAAGGTAATTCTATTTATCTTGACAATTCTGGAAAGCCAATGACTTATTCTCAATTAGATAAAGAAACTAAGCGTTTGTTAAACGACTATAAGCTCATACAATATGATGTTACAGTTGGAAAGAATTACATGCGTGATATGGGTTTCTACACTATGCCGTAAATATTAGATTTGCTTCTAACGCTTGATTTTACAATGCTTTAGAAGCAATATCATGTCTAAAGAACATGTGTGTAAGATTGAGTTTGTCTAATATGCTATAAACCTTGTTTTGCGCATCTAAAACATTTTTCCCGTGTACTTGTACAAGAGCTACTCTTCCAGAAGAAGTGATTAAAGTGTTTTTATCTTCTTTATCACTTTTAACTCCTGCAAAATAAACGTGTTGACATTGTTCTTCATCAACAGGAATTTTAGGGAGAGTTGCTCCTAAAATAAGTGTTCCAGGGTATCCTTCGCTAGCAATAATTACTCCAAGTGTGATTCCATCTTTTTTCCATGTGAAAGTTGGATTTTTATGATTTAGAATATTCCAAATTGCTGTAGCAAAGTCTGAAGTTAATCTTGGAAGAACAACTTCAGTTTCTGGGTCTCCAAATCTAGCATTAAACTCAATAACTTTAGGTCCCTCTTTAGTTGCAATTAAGCCAGCATAAAGTATTCCTGTAAACGGAGTTCCTTCTTTTGCCATACCTTCAACTGTTGGGCGCACAATCTCGTTAATAGCTCGTTCGACTATTTCATTGCTTATTTGAGGTACAGGGCTGTAAGCTCCCATTCCTCCAGTGTTTGGACCAGTATCGCCGTCATGAGCTCGTTTATGATCCTGAGAAATTGGCATAACCCAAAAATCAGTTCCGCTTACAAAACTCATAAGAGAAAATTCTTGACCTTGCAAAAAATCTTCTATTACTACTTTTGCTCCGGCAGATCCAAAACGTTTGTCAACAAAAATATCTTCCAAAGCATCAAGAGCAGTTTTCTCGTCCATTGCAACAGTAACGCCTTTTCCGGCTGCCAAGCCGTCTGCTTTAATTACAATTGGAGCGCCATGCTCAAGTACGTAGTTTTTAGCTGGCTCTAGGGATTCGAAAGTTTGATACGCTGCTGTTGGAATATTATGCCGATCCATAAGTTTCTTAGCGAAATCTTTAGAGCCTTCTATTTGAGCAGCGGCTTTATTTGGGCCAAAAGCGGGAATGCTGTGAGCTTCAAAATCGTCCACGATTCCGTTCATAAGTGGCACTTCTGGTCCAATGAACGCAAAATCGTAGTTGTTATCTTTAACGAACTTAATAAGAGCTTCGTGATCCGACTGGCTTATGTTTACGGTTTTAATTCCGTCTGCTTCAATACCAGGATTTCCAGGAGCAACAGTTACTTCTTCAACGCTTTCACCTTTAAGAAGTGTGTGTGCAATAGCGTGTTCGCGTGCGCCTGAACCAATAACTAAAACTTTCATTTTCTGTCCTTTATAGTTTTATTGCAACTCAACTGCAGCGTTTTCGCGCTCAATCATTTTGCCAATAACATAAGCTGTTTCATTATTTTCGCTTAGTGTGCTCAGTGCTTCTTCAGCTTTGCTTTCATCAACCGCCAAAACCATGCCAATACCCATATTAAACACGTTGAACATTTCTGTATGATCTACATTCCCTGCTTTTTCAATAACGTTGAAAATAGGTGGAATACTCCAGCTATTAGTGTTAATTTTAGCTGCAAGATTATTTGAATACATGCGAGGAATATTTTCAATAAATCCGCCACCTGTAATATGAGCAACGCCTTTAATAAGATGTTTTTCAAATAATGGTTTTAATGCTTTTACGTAAATGCGAGTAGGTTCGAGCAGAACTTCGCCAATAGTTTTTCCGTCAAGCTCTTCAAGTTTAGTGTTTACATCGTATCCTGCTTCTTCAAACAAAGCTTTACGCACAAGCGAAAAGCCGTTCGAGTGAACACCGGAAGAAGGTAATCCTATTAAAACATCACCTTTGCAAATAGTAGATCCGTCAATAATGTTAGATTTTTCGGCTACTCCTACTGCAAATCCTGCTAGATCGTATTCATCTTCATCGTACATTCCAGGCATTTCAGCGGTTTCGCCGCCAATTAAGCCTGCTCCTGCTTGAATGCATCCATCTGCGACTCCTGAAACGACTTGTTCGAGTAATTTTGGATTATTTTTTCCGCAAGCAATGTAATCAAGGAAAAATAGTGGCTCTGCTCCTTGAGCTGCAATGTCGTTCACGCACATAGCAACGCAATCTATTCCGATTGTGTTATGCTTATTCATCATTTTGGCAATCATGAGTTTTGTTCCAACTCCATCTGTGCCAGAAATTAAAACAGGTTCTTTGTATCCAAGACAAGCTAAATCGAATAGGCCTCCGAAACCTCCAATGCCACCCATAACGCCTTTGCGTTCAGTGCGTTTAACATGCGATTTAATACGACGTACTACTTCGTATCCTGCTTCTACACTTACGCCGGCTTCTTCATATGCGTGTGGCATAATAGATTCCTTTCATAATTTATAATTGTTAAAATTCTTTAAGTTGCTCGTCAATTTCAAAATATACGAGTTTTTCTAATATATTTTGTTTTTTTGTTGTTTGTTTTGTTATTTTTATTTTGTTATTTTGCGCTAAGAGTTTATTGCTTTTTATTTATATGAATACTTACTTTTTGCTCGTATTTCATTTAAATGTTCACGTTCTTTTTCAGAAAGTGAAGATAAAAACTCATTTGCATAATCGTCTAATGAAGTAGGGTAGTCGCCATTGAAATAAGCAACGCATAATCCTGAATAAGGAGCAGGCTTATTTAAACCAATCGACTCAATTAAGCCATCTAATGATAAGAACGACAAAGAATCAGCTCCAATATATTCTCGGATTTCATCAATTGAGTGTTTAGAAGCAATCAATTCTTTAGTAGTTTGAATATCAATACCATAGAAGCAAGGATATTTAAGAGGTGGTG
Source organism: uncultured Gardnerella sp. (assembly GCF_947280595.1). Classification (NCBI taxonomy): domain Bacteria; kingdom Bacillati; phylum Actinomycetota; class Actinomycetes; order Bifidobacteriales; family Bifidobacteriaceae; genus Gardnerella; species uncultured Gardnerella sp. Next base: position 28,529 of record NZ_CAMYOS010000013.1, read on the forward strand.
AAGAGATACGCATATGTACTTCTTTAGCACCAGCTTCTCTAAGAAGTTGCACAATGCGTTTAGAAGTAGTTCCTCGAACAATAGAATCATCTATAACTATTACTCGTTTTCCTGCAACTACACCACGTACTGCTGAAAGTTTCATGCGTACGCCTTGTTCGCGCAATTCTTGAGTAGGTTGAATAAAAGTTCGAGCAACATATTGATTTTTAATCAATCCCATTTCGTTAGGAAGTCCGCTTGTTTCAGCATAACCAGCTGCAGCAGAAAGAGATGAATTTGGTACTCCAATAACCATATCTGCTTCAACAGGAGATTCTTTAGCAAGACGAGAGCCCATACGCTTTCTAGCAGAGTGTACGTTAATTCCATAAATATTAGAATCTGGGCGTGCAAAATAAATAAATTCCATTGAACACACAGCATGTTGAACATGCTTTGCATAACGTTCAATTGTGTAGCCGTCATCGTTAATAACAATAATTTCGCCAGGCTCAATATCTCGTATAAATTCTGCTCCTACAATATCAAGTGCGCATGTTTCAGATGCTAATACGTATGCTCCGTTGCTCATGCGACCTAAGGAAAGTGGACGGAATCCGTTAGGATCTGTTGCTCCTATTAGAGCATTACCTGTGAGCAATAAGTAAGCAAATCCGCCATGAACAGTTTGCAAAGCTTCTTTCAAACAATCCATGAAACTAGTTTTATTTGATTTGCGTATTAAATGCATTAAAACTTCTGTATCTGAATTTGAGTGGAAAATCGCTCCTTCATCTTCTAATTTATGTCGAAGAGTTGTGAAATTAGTCAAATTTCCATTATGACCTAAAGCTACATCTCCATCATGGAATCTAAATAAGAATGGCTGAATGTTTTCAATACTACCTGATCCTGCAGTAGCATAACGGACGTGTCCTATAGCGCTATTTCCAGTAAGTCTATCTATTATTTTTTCGTCACTAAAAACTTGCGTTAATAATCCTAATCCTCTATGTCCGTGCAATTTACCGTTATCGTTCGATACAATTCCTGCACCTTCTTGACCGCGATGTTGTAATGCATGTAATCCGAAATAAGTAAGCCGCGCGGCATCAGGATGACCCCATACACCAAATACTCCGCACTCCTCGTGTATATCTTCAAGTTCTGCAGACATATTCACCCCCTAAAATCAAGTGTGTAAGTCAATGTGTTAGTCACTCAAATAAGTATATTGTTATATTTCAAGTTTTTACGAATATTTCGTAAATTATGCTGTGAAATATTGGACTCCTGCACTAAATAAATCTTGAGTTTTAAAATCAGGAATATTCACATATAGTCCTTTTCCGCTACGTTCGCAATGTCCCATCTTTCCGAAAACTCTTCCGTCTGGGCTTGTAATACCTTCTACGCATTCAATAGAACCATTTGGATTCACATCTAAATCCATAGAAGTTTTACCGTTAGAGTCAACATATTGAGTTGCGATTTGGCTATTAGAAATCAAAGCGCTCATTACTTCAGGAGTTGCAACGAATCTACCTTCTCCATGAGAAATAGCTACAGAATGTACATCTCCAACTTGAGTATTGTAAAGCCATGGAGAAAGATTTGAAGCTATTCGAGTGTGAACAATACGACTTTGATGGCGTCCAATAGTGTTAAAAGTAAGAGTTGGACATTCTGAATCGATTGGAACAATATCTCCAAATGGAACTAATCCAAGTTTTATAAGAGCTTGGAAACCATTGCAAATGCCGAGCATTAAGCCATCACGGTTGTTTAATAAATCTCTTACAGCATCGCTAACTTCTGGATTCCTAAAGAATGAAGCTATGAATTTTGCAGAACCATCTGGCTCATCTCCACCTGAGAATCCGCCTGGAATCATAACTATATGACTGTTTTTAATCTCTTTTACTAGCTCTTTAGCGGATTCAGTAATATTTTTAGCATTAAGATTGTTAATAATAAGAGTGTGTACGTCTGCTCCTGCTTTTTCAAAAGCTGCTTGAGTGTCGTACTCGCAATTATTTCCAGGGAATACTGGAATGATTACTCTAGGATGTTTAAGAGGCTTTAACCTGTGCGAGCGCATATGATTCTTCTTGTAAATCCTAGCTTTAGCGCTAATAGTTTGAACTTTATTATTGATCTCATTTTCAAGATTTGCGCTTTTATAAGGGAATATGCTTTCCATGCTAGATTCCCAATCTTTTTGCAAATCGTTTAAATCAATTCGTTCTCCTGAAGACGAAGTGAAGTAATAATCTTCGCAAGTTGTACCAATAACGCTAATAGATACATTATTAGACTCTTGTGGAATAGATTCTTCGTTTTCAATCTCAACATAGAATGTTCCATATGCATTTGCAAACAAATCATCATCGCTAATATTTTGTAAAGTAATACCTATGTGATTTCCTAGCGTCATCTTAAATAAGCTTTCTGCACTAGCACCATAACCTGGCGTTGAAGCAGCTAAAGCTTTTTTAGATTGTGTAAGATTTTGCATAATTTGCAATGCTTCTAAGAAGCTTTCGCTCTCAGGCGTAATTCCATCTGATTTATAACGCGGAGAAATACGTATAACTTTATGATTTATTCCTTTAAATTCTGGGGAAACTGTTAAACGTGCATCTCCAGTAGAAACAGCGAAAGAAATTAAAGTAGGAGGTACGTCAAGATTCTCAAAGCTTCCACTCATAGAATCTTTTCCGCCTATTGCTCCAACTCCATAATCAATTTGTGCGCTTAATGCTCCAAGAACTGCTGCAACAGGTTTTCCCCAACGTTCAGGCGCGTCTTGAGGTTTTCCAAAGTACTCTTGCAAGCTCAAATATGCGCGTTCTTTAGTAAATCCGCTTGCAACAAGTTTAGCTAGAGATTCAACTACAGCAATGTAAGCTCCTGTGAATTGATTTTTTTCCATCAAATATGGATTAAATCCCCAAGCCATTGCAGAAGCTGTATTTGTTTCACCAAATACTGGGAATTTAGCAACCATAGATTGTGCAGGAGTGAGTTGGTTTCTTCCTCCGAAAGGCATTAAAACAGTTGCAGATCCTATAGTTGAATCAAAACGTTCACAAAGTCCTTTATTTGAAGATACGTTTATGTCTGATACAAGTTCGCGCATGCGAGATTCTAATGGCAAATCAGATTGATTTTGCCATGGATTTTCATATGTTTCTCCGGAAACTACATGTAAAACTTGTTTTTTTGCAGCTCCGTTAGACGCTAAGAATTCTCTGCTTAAATCTACAATGGTTTTTCCTCGCCATGTCATACGCATGCGAGCTTCTTTTGTAACAGTAGCAATAATTTCTGCTTCTAGATTTTCTTCTCGAGCGTATTTTAAGAATAAATCAGCATCGAGCGAAGAAACGTCTACTGCCATTCTTTCTTGAGATTCAGAAATAGCAAGCTCAGTGCCATCAAGCCCTTCGTACTTCTTAGAAACCTTGTCTAAGTTAATAATCAATCCATCTGCTATTTCACCAGTAGCAACAGAAACGCCACCTGCTCCAAAATCATTGCAACGCTTAATAAGTTGGCAAGCATCCTTGCGTCTGAAAAGTCGCTGTAATTTGCGTTCAATAGGCGCGTTGCCTTTTTGCACTTCAGCTCCGCATTCTTCAATACTATCTGTATCTTGTGCTTTAGAAGCACCTGTAGCGCCACCAATTCCGTCACGTCCAGTACGTCCGCCAAGAAGAATAATTACATCACCTTGAGATGGTGTTTCTCTACGTACATGATTTGCAGGTGTTGCTGCAACAACAGCGCCAACTTCCATACGTTTTGCAACGTATCCTGGATGATAAATTTCATGAACTTCACCAGTCGCAAGTCCAATTTGATTACCGTAAGACGAATAACCAGCTGCTGCTGAAGTTACGATCTTTCGTTGTGGTAGTTTTCCAGCTAAAGTTTCGCTGATAGGAGTTCGCGGGTCTTTAGCTCCTGTAACTCGCATAGCTTGATAAACATAAGAACGTCCTGAAAGAGGATCTCGTATGCATCCTCCAATGCAAGTTGCAGCTCCGCCGAAAGGTTCTATTTCAGTAGGGTGATTGTGTGTTTCATTTTTAAATAAGAACAGCCAATCTTCGTCATGTCCATTGACGTCGACTTTAACTTTAACAGTGCACGCGTTTATTTCTTCAGATTCATCAAGATTTTTTAATTCTCCAGTATTCTTCAAATATTTTGCGCCAATAGTAGCCATGTCCATAAGGCATATTGGCTTATTTTCGCGATTTAATTGTCTTCGCAAATCTAAATAACGATTGAAAGCTTTACGCACTAAATCATCGTCAATTGAAATATCTGTTAGTTCAGTTCCGAATGTTGTATGTCTGCAATGATCAGACCAATATGTGTCGATAACGCGAATTTCTGTAATAGTAGGATTTCGTTTCTCAGCTTTAAAATAATTTTGGCAGAATTTTGCGTCAGCCAAATCCATAGCTAATCCGCGATCTTTAATAAAATCTTCTAAACCAGAATCATCTAAATCGTTGAAACCGTTAAGTATTTCAACATCTGCAGGTATTATGCTTTCAGTTTTAAGAGTATTAAGTGTATCTAAAGATGCTTCGCGTGCTTCTACAGGATTTATAACATATCGCTTAATAGCTTCAATATCTTCGTCTTTAAGATTTCCAGTAAGTGCAATTACTTTAGCGCTACGAACTTGAGGTCTTTCTCCTTGACTAATAAGCTGAATGCATTCGCTTGCTGATTGTGCTCGCTGATCGAATTGTCCAGGTAAGAATTCAATTGCAAAAACATGTTCGCTTGTGCGAATAGGCAAATAATCGTAAGTATTATCAACAGGAGGTTCGCTTAATACTGTTTTCACTGCTGTATCAAATAATTCTTGTGATATACCGTCAATATCATATCTATTTATGATTCGTAGTGACTTTAGTTTATCTATACCAAGAATTTCCTTAAGTTCGTGTAGAAGTTGTTTTGCTTCTATCGCAAAATCGGATTGCTTTTCTACATACACGCGAAATACCACGGTGAACCTGCCTTGTATTTTGTCTGTTTGTTAAAGTTTTTAGTTTTAGCTTTTCATCAAGTTTTGTGTTTTGCTTATTATTCTTTAAGTCTTTATTTAGATTTATTGGAAGTTTATTGTCTTATAAGACTTAAGGATATTTTGGCTTATAACATGATATTTTTCTTTTAAGAACACGCATGGCTCGCACCTAAAAGATGCGAGCCATATTTTTTAATGTTCGTTATATTCGTTCGGATTGATTTCCTCGCAATTAAGATTTTCGCTTTGAGCGAGAGATTTCAATCTGCTGTATATTTCTTCGTATGCAGGAATTATATCTCCTAAATCTCTTCTAAATAAATCTTTATCTAGATGATTTACATGAGAAGAATCTGAATCTGTATTTCGTTTATCCCAAAGTCTGCAAGTGTCTGGCGTAATTTCATCAGCTAGAAGAATGTTTCCTTGTGAATCTACGCCTTCTTCAATCTTAAAATCAACAAGTTGAACATCAATCTTTGAGAATATGTCTAGCAAAGCATTGTTTACTGCGTGAGCTTGTCTAGTTATTTCTGCAAGCTCTTGTTCCGTTGCTAAACCTAGAGCTAAAACTCCTTCAGGGTTTATGAATGGATCTGCAAGTTCATCTGATTTGACGCAAAACTCAAGCAATGGCTTCTTTAGTGGAGTGCCTTCTTTAACTCCATATCGTTTTGCAAAAGAACCAGCAGCAGTGTTGCGCATGATGATTTCTAATGGGAACATTCGCATGCGCTTTACGAGTTGTTCTGTGTTGGAAATACGCCCGAGGAAGTGGCTTTTAACTCCGCGTGCCTCGAGTAGATGGAATAGTAAAGAAGTTATTCTGTTATTTAAGCTACCTTTACCTTCGATCTGAGCTTTTTTCAGACCGTTACCAGCGGTTGCTTGGTTCATATATTCAACCCATAGCACATTGGTGTCATCGGTAGCATACAGTTTTTTGGCTTTGC